>JBHIAL010000004.1:0-21435 GCA_046758525.1 bacterium | reverse complement strand
AAGAGCTTTTCCGATACCTGGCCGAGGAGGAAGAAAAACATCTCAAGACCTTCCAGGGTTTCTATGATACCCTCAAGGAAGGACTGGAAACAACTCCTTACAACTGGGAGGAGGCAAAACTCTATCTTGAGGCTCTGGTAGATTCCAGATTCTTCACCGGTCCCGATCAGGCCATCGACCTAGCCAAGGAGGCAAAAGATGAACTGGAGGCTATCAATTCAGCCATTAGCTTCGAAAAAGACACGCTTCTTTTCTTCTACGAGATGCTGGAAGTGATTAAACCTCAGGATCGTGACCTGGTTAAAAAGATAATCGGGGAGGAAAAGAAGCATGTCCGCAGACTTTCCACCATGAAAGGTGAACTACCTCAGCCTTGATTTTGTACAAAGATAACAAAGGAACCATCAGTCCGCTAGTTCGTAAATCTCTTCAAAACCCAACTTTTAATATATGCAAAAAAAATTATTTTTTGAAAATACCAAAGAAAACAAACTTTGTGGAATATTAGCAAATCCAACGTCCAACAAAGAAAAACCAGTTATAATTTTATGTCATGGGTTTAGTACCAGTAAAGATAGCTACACAAATATTAGATTAGAAAAGATTCTCAATGAAAAGGGAATTTCTACCTTTAGATTTGATTTTTTCGCTCATGGAGAAAGTGAGGGAGAGTTTGAAGATATAACAATTTCTGAAGCCGTTGACGATATTCTAAATGCAATTAGGTTTTTGAAAGAATTGGGATATTCAAAAATCGGTCTGGTAGGTTCAAGTTTTGGTGGACTGGCGAGTGTTATAGCGGCTTCAAAAACAGATGATTTATTCATTTTGGCATTGAAATCTCCAGTTTCAGGTTATTTGGGCAAATTAGTTGTTGAGGAAACAAAAAAAGAAATAGAAACCTGGAAAGAAAAAGGTTTTATTTATTATACCAGTGGCGATGGGGGAGAACTTAAGGTAAACTATTCCTTTTTTGAAGATGCTGAAAAAGTTAATGGATATGAAGCTGCTAAAAAAATCAAAATTCCGACCTTAATTGTTCACGGAGATAATGATGAATCTGTTCCCATTGAACAAAGTAAAAAGATAGTAGATTTGATCGAGAACAGTAAGTTGGAAATTATCGAAAGTGCAGATCATAGATATTCTAAACCTGAAGATTTTGAAAAGATGTTGGATTTAATTTCTAAATTTATCATGGAAAATTCTTAAAAAGGCGAGCGGAGGGCCATTTTAAGTCCCTTCACCGTAAAAGAGTTTTAATGCATTGATGATATTAAGAGTAGAGTAGGGGATACCCCTTTCTTTTCAACCATGTAATAAGGATAATCTGGTGTCAGAGTTTAAAATTTCCTCTGACTTTTTCCTGTAAATTGAAGGAAGATGGCGATTGTATCTGGGATTTGACCACCCCTTATGGTGCAAGTTATTTCATGATGGCTATTAGAGTAGAAAGTTTTGCGGGAGTTGAACAATTTAAACACAAAGTTGATCGCTTAATTAAAGATTGCAAATCCTGCCCTCCTAGGGAGGGATTTAAAGAGGTTCTGATGCCAGGAGAAATAGAATTCAGAGAGGCTCAGAAAAGGGGTCGGGAGCGAATCCCGGTAGAAAAAGAACAGTGGCAAGATATGATAAAGATCTTAAAATCAAATTGTCAAGACAGCTTGTAAGACTCCCTGAAAAAATCAAGTCAATATCTCCTTCCGTCAATCTATCGGCCTGGCGAATTGGGAACCAAAAATGACCTCGTGTCGAAAAATAGAATCTGTCCACTGTGAAGACTCTAAGGCAGCCTCATCGACCGAAAGTTGCCCAGGATTATGTGCTTCCTGACATTTGAGAAATCTTTTAAATCAGGGTAGATCAGAATTAGTTTCGGGGAAGGACCTAGGGGTTACCGCCCACCAGGCACTACCAAAAAAGATTTTCTTAGGGAGGTGAAAGATATGAGGTTCAAAGATAAGGCAGTATTCATCACCGGTGGAGGAAGAGGGATAGGCGCAACCACCGCCTTGTTATTCGGGGAGGAAGGGGCAAAAGTTGGAATTGTCGACCTACGAGAAGAGGGTCTCAAAAGGGTTGCAGCCCAAGCGAAGGAAAAGGGATTTGAACTCAAGACCTTTGTTGGGGATGTTTCAAAGAAGGACCAGATTGAAAAGGTGATTCGGCAGTTCGTGCAGGAATTTGGGCGAATCGATGTTCTGGTGAACAATGCGGGGATCGCCATATCCAGACCTTTTCTGGAAAAGAGTGTGGAGGATTGGAAAAAGACACTGGAAGTCAATCTGATTGGGGTATTCCTGTGCTCCCAAGCCGCAGCGAGATACATGTTAAAGCAGGAATCCGGAAAGATAATTAACATCTCTTCAATCCGAGGGATTGATCACTGTGGCCGTGAAGGGATTATGGACTACAGTGCCTCCAAGGCCGCCGTGATTAGTCTGACCAAGACCATGGCTAAAGAGCTGGCTCCCTACATTAACGTTAACACGGTAGCTCCAGGACATACAAATACCGAAATGATCAAGTCACTTCCGGAAGAGGTTAAGCGAAACATGATCGAGGGATCGTACCTCAAGCGATTGGCAGAACCGGTGGAAATCGCCAAGGCAATTCTGTTTTTGGCTTCCAATGACGCCGACTTCATCACCGGTCAGCTTCTCTTGGTGGACGGAGGATTTAGCCTTAAGTGAATCCTATTTCAAAAAGATAATAAGTCGAAATCTTCTTCTTTTTTTGAATTCAGTTTAAGGCTAAAGGTAGGTTAGTTGTTCATCAGTCCAACCATCTATTTCTCCTTCGGGAAGCTTGCGCTTCCCGGCAACGATGCCCAGGATTATCTGTTCCCCACATTTGACAAAATGCTTGGATCCTTTTAAATTAGAATTGACTTCTGGGGAAGACTTGACGGTCGCCAAAAAAAATTCCAGGAAGAAGGTCCTTGGCATGTATGGATTTCAAGGAACGATGCTGACCATTGATCTTACGGAACGCAAAGTGCTAACCGAAAACTTAGATGAGCGGTTTGCCCGAAATTACATCGGAGGGGTTGGTTTTGGATTCCGTTTGCTCTATATAAGACTCGACCTGAAGGGTTATTAACAAGGATGAAAAGGGTGAGTGGACCTTTATATTGAGGTAATAAGATTCTTTAAGGAGTATTGAAAACCGATGACAGTCACGGTGAGGTTTCTTTCGGCCTTTCACGATCTGACCGGGTCAAAGAGATTGTTCTTTGTTGAAGGGAAGACGCTCGAGCAGATCATTGATGAACTCGAGACCCAAATTCCCGGCCTTAAAGAAAAATTGCTTGACTCAGACGGGAAACTCCATCCTGCCTACCACGTGATTCACATCAAAGGCAATAATATGCAAGGGTTGTGTTCGAAGCTAGATTGTCCAATTGGAGATGGAAATGAGATAGTGATCATGCCCCTCATTAGCGGCGGATGAGGGGAACTTCCTAATAGATATACCCGGTGTTGAATGCCGCCTTGAAGTCGAGAAAATGATTAATAGAGAACCCCAATTTTATCTCGGGAGGACCTGGTCTTCCGAGGAGAAGGAGCATAATTATGCCGGTAGAGTATTACAATCCGTGGGCAAAGATCTACACCTTTGAATCACCTACCAAGGTGATCTTTGGCATTAATGCCCTAAATGATATCGGGGAGGTTTTGAAAGGCTTTAACCCCAAAAAGATTCTCTTATTTACCGACAAGGTGATCCGCGAGACTGAGCCGGCGAAAGAGTTTATTTCGACTCTCTCTTCGAAGAGATTTGAGGTAGAAGTTTTTGCCAGTGAAGTAAAAGAGCCGACAGTTGATATGGTAAATGCTTCGGTTGAGTTTGTTCGTTCTAAAAAGCAAGGAATTGTGATTGGCATGGGTGGGGGTAGCGTTATGGATCAGGCAAAAATAGCGGCTGCTCTGGCCAAAAATGAAGGGGAAGCAGAAGAGTATGCGGGAGTTAATAAAGTTCCCCATCGTGGTCTTCCTTTGGTTCTTGTGCCTACTACCGCCGGAACCGGGGCAGAGACCAGTAAAAATGCCGTCTTCCTGGGAAGAAGAGGAAAGTCAGTGATAACTACTCCCAGCATATTAGCGGATCTGGCAATTATTGATCCTATCGTCACCATTTCTCTTCCTCCTTCTCCAACGGCATTCACCGGGATGGATGCCTTAAGCCATGCCATTGAGGGGATAATGTCATTGAATTCTAACCCTATGGTTATGGCAGTAGCCCTAGAAGCTATTTCCTTAATTAACACCAATCTATCTATTGCTTACCTTAATGGCTCAGATATCCGGGCCCGATTCAATATGTGTATTGCAGCAACCTTAGGAGGGTTATCTTTAAGCGCGGTGATGGTGTTGGGCCATTCAGTCGCTTATACCTTGGACCATTTCGAATTACCCCATGGCTTAGGCTGTGCAATAGCGCTGCCTCACGTAATGAAATTCAATGCCAGTGCTATTCCCGAGAAGATGAAGAGGGTAGCAAGAGCGTTAGGTCTCAATGACAGCAGGATCGACGATCCAATCCAGGCGGCAGCTTACGCGGTAAATAGGGTAAAGGGCTTGAATGAGTTACTTGGCATACCTATATCCCTGCAGTCTATGGGAGTCGAAAAGGAGAAGGCGGCCGAGCTAGCAGATGAATGCTTCGCTAAATATCCCAAGCCCAACAATCCTCGGCGGTATTTCAAAGATGATCTGGTTAAATTGTATGAACAATTATGGTCTGGCGACCTTGAGATGTAAGGGAAGCCGCGAAAGTTTGTTGAAACAAATTTCCAATCGATAAGGGGGATAAGTGGATGAGACTTTACGAACATGAAGCAAAAAAATTGTTTAGAAATTATAGCATTCCGGTACCGGAGGGAAAGGTTGCTTTTTCTTGTCCTGAGGCGGTAGAGGCAGCCATGGACATAGGGCTGCCCGTGACTGTTAAAGCTCAGGTTCTGGTGGGGGGACGGGGGAAGGCAGGAGGGATACAATTTGCCCGAAGTTTAGAAGAAGTGGAAAAAATATCCAGCGAGATATTGGACGCGGATATAAAAGGTCACAAAGCCCAAGGAGTGCTCATTGAAAAGAAGCTAAATATAGAAAAAGAGTTTTATTTAGGGGCGACCATTGACGGATCAGCAGGAAAACCTGTAGTTATAGTGAGTTCAGAAGGTGGAGTAGATATAGAAGAGATGACCCGAACTCATCCTCAAAAAATATTTTCTATCCAGGTGGACGTTTTTAAAGGACTAAGATCTTACGAGGCTCGTGATTTAGTGAAAAAATTGGGGCTAAATGGAGAAAAACTTCTCAAAGTTAGTAACATCTTATATAGCTTAGGTAATTTATCTAAAGATTATGATGCTCTTATAGCAGAGATAAATCCTCTGGTACAAACTCAAGAAGGAGTGCTATTTGCTGCTGATGCCGTTCTTGAGGTGGATGATTCTTCTTTATTTAGACATCCAGAACTTCAACTTAAAGCTATGGAGAGAATTCGGGATGAACTGGAAAGAGAGGCAAAAAAACTGGGAGTTACTTACGTAAACCTGGATGGGGATATTGGACTTATCTGCAGTGGGGCTGGTTTAGGAATGGCTACCATGGATATGATCAGGAAGGAAGCTGAGCCCGCAAATTTTCTGGAAACAGGTGGGGGAATGACTAAAGAACTCATGGCCGGTGCTTTGAGAGTTGTTATGAAGAAAAAAAATATCAAGGCCGTTTTTATTAATGTTTACGGAGGAATAAATCCCATTGACCAAGGAGCGGAAGGCATTGTGAAGGTAATTAAAGAGGAGAAGATTAAAATTCCCATTGTTGCTAAGGCCTTAGGTAATCGTCAGGAAGAAACCTGGGATATCTTGGAGAAAGGAGGGGTTAAAGTTGTAAAAGAGAGCCAGACTTCAAAAGCGGTTGAAGAATTATTTAAACTGCTTAAAGGACCAGAATAAATGGCCATTTTGGTCGGTGGTGAGACCAAGGTACTTGTCCAAGGAATAACCGGAAGGACTGGTAGCGTACAGACCAGACTTATGCTTGATTACGGAACAAAAATAGTAGCCGGTGTTACTCCCGGTAAAGGAGGACAGAAGTTACACGGAGTTCCCGTTTATGATTCGGTAAAAGAGGCTAAAGAAGAGCATCATATTGATGCATCAGTAGTTTTCGTTCCGGCAGAGTTTGTCAAGGAGACCTGTTTTGAGGCAATAGATGCTAAGATAAAACTTATAGTTTTGGTAACAGAACGCACTCCCGTTTATGATACTATGCAGATAAAAGCCTACGCTAAAGCTAATGAAACCTGGGTGATTGGTCCCACTACCCCGGGAGTCATATCTCCTGCAGAGCCCATAAAAATAGGGATATTACCGGCAAATATGTTCTGCCCGGGTAAAATTGGTTTAATTTCTAGAAGTGGCACTCTCACTTACGAGATTGCTGCCAATCTCTGCGAGGTAGGTATAGGCCAGAGTACCGCTGTCGGTATAGGAGCGGATCCGGTAGTATGCACTAATCTCGTTGATATACTAAAATTATTTAATGAGGACAGTCAAACGGAAGTTGTGACCATAGTGGGGGAGGTTGGAGGAGTAGAAGAGGAGATAGCGGCCCAGTTTATCAGGGAGAAAATGTCAAAGCCTGTAGTAGCTTATATAGCGGGCAGATCTGTCCCGTCAGGAAAAAGGATGGGCCATGCCGGAGCAATAGTAGAAAGAGGAAGAGGTAGTGCGAACACCAAAATAAAGGCCTTGAGAGAGGCTAATGTTAAAGTGGCAGAGATGCCGGATGAGGTGGTGGAACTAGTCAAAGAAGTCCTTCAGGAGAAAGATTGAGAGAGATGCTCCTTCATGGGGGCCGATGGCCAGGCCTACCTACGATCCTCGAGTTTAGGTATCAGCGAGCAACGGATGCTCTAAAATTCTCTAGAGAATCAAGAAATCTAAGGCGGGGATTTATGATTAGTATAAACGAAGATTTGTGCAAAGGATGCAGAGGCTGTGGCCTTTGTATTGCTTTTTGCCCTAAAGACGTTTTAAAAATGTCAGATAGATTCACCAAGAAAGGAGTTCATCCTCCAGAAATAATAAATGAGGAAGACTGTATCCTGTGTGAGAGATGTATGATATATTGCCCGGATTTTGCTGTAGTCGTGAGTGATGAGGAGAACATTGTCTAAGATAGTTTTAAGCGGTCTTCATTTTATGCAGGGTAATGTGGCTTGTGCTGAGGGAGCTATTACCGCTGGTTGTAGATTCTTCGCTGGTTATCCTATAACCCCGGCTAGTGAAATAGCTGAAAGAATGGCAAGAAGACTGCCGGAAGGGGGGGGAACTTGTGCTCAAATGGAAGATGAAATAAGCTCGATAGCAGCAGTAGTTGGCGCTTCCTGGACAGGAACTAAAGCGCTGACAGCTACCTCTGGACCGGGGATTAGCTTAATGATGGAAAATATTGGCTACGCTATAGCTACAGAGACGCCCTGTGTGATTGTCAATGTTCAAAGAGGGGCTCCCTCAACCGGAACTCCGAGCCTGCCACTACAGGGAGACGTCCTCCAGGCAAGGAGAGGTTCTCATGGTGAATATGAGGTAATTGCTCTGGCTCCTTCTTCGCCGCAAGAGATGTTTGATTTAAGTATTGAGGCATTTAATTTAGCAGAGAAGTTTAGAACTCCCGTTTTTATTCTTGCCGATGCTTTTGTGGGACATATGAGAGAGGAGGTCCTTATCCCTGACCCGAGCAAAATCAGTATTGTAGAAAGAAAGATACCCGCTTCGGGGATGAATTTTAGTGAATACAAGAGCTGTCTTGATGAGGATATAGCTCCCATGCCCATATTTGGTCACGGCTTTAAATCTCATGTGACTGCCTCCACCCATGACAGTTTCGGAAAAAGAAATGTAACCGATCCTGAAGCTCTTGATTACTACATTAAGTGCTTGAACAACAAGATTCGTAAGCATAAAGAAGAAATAATATCGGTAGATTCCGATGTAGATGGCTCTGAAGTTGTTTTAATTTCCTACGGTACCACATATAGAGCTGTTAGAGAGGTACAAAAAAGGCTCCGACAAGACAAGATTAACATAGGAAGTTTTCGCCTTATCAGTTTATGGCCATTTCCTGAAAAGAAGATTGAAGATCTAGCCAGAAAAGTTAAAATCATTATCATGCTTGAAAACAATTTGGGTCAACTAGTCCCCTATGTAAAGGCTGCGGCCAAGGGTGAAGCTGAGGTTGTCTTTCTCCCCCCTCGGATGTTGGGAACACTTCATAGTCCTGATGCTATTGTGAAGAAGGTTAAGGAGGTAATCCCATGAAAATGGTGCATCCTTTAGAAAAATATATTCGACCGGGCTTTCTTTCCACTACCAGCTGTTCTGGTTGTGGAAATGGAATTATAGCCCAGAGTATTTTAAGGGCCATTGATGAGCTCAAGATCAAGATGGATGATTTTGTCTTTGCTTCCGGAATTGGTTGTGCTGCCTGGATTCCTAGTCCTTCCTTTTATGCTGATGTTCTTCATACAACTCATGGCCGGCCCGTAGCTTTTGCTACCGGAGTGAAGTTAAGTAATCCCCAGCTAAAGGTAATGATTATCAGCGGCGATGGAGATCTTATGGCTATAGGAGGGAATCACTTTATTCATGCTGCAAGAAGAAATATTGATTTAACAGTAGTTTGTACCAATAATGGAATTTATGGAATGACAGGGGGACAGGTAGCACCCACTACTCCTTTTGGTGCTGAAACTGCCACCACCCCTTATGGAAACTTGGAAAGGCCCTTTGATCTCTGTAGGCTTGCTGAGGCAGCCGGAGCAGTTTATGTTGCTCGCTGGACAACCTATCATGCTCGACAGCTAACGCAATCGGTAAAAAAAGCAATTCAGAAAAAAGGTTTTTCTTTTGTTGAGGTTATCTCTCAGTGTCCGGTTCATTTTGGTAGAAGAACAGGGGCTGGGGATGCGGTAACTATGATGCGGGGATATAAAAAAAATTCAGTAGGTATCAAAAAGGTAAAGAAATTAAAAGAAGATGAGCTTGAAGGAAAAATAGTAGTGGGAGAGTTTGTAGATAGGGAAGAGCCGGAACTCTGTGAGGAAATAGCAAAAATGAGGCAGAGAATTAAATGAAAAAGGAGATAAGATTGGCAGGATTTGGGGGGCAGGGAGTGGTTCTTTCGGGAGTGATTTTAGGAAGAGCGGCTGTGCTATACGATAAGAAAAGGGCTACCCAGACTCAGTCTTATGGAGCAGAGGCAAGAGGAGGAGCCGCAAGATCAGAGGTTATTATCTCCGATGAGAGTATAGATTATCCCCAGGTTATAAATCCGGATATTTTGGTGGCTATGTCTCAGCGAGCTCTGGACAAGTATATAAAAGATTTAAAACCCCATGGCATCTTAATAGTTGACTCTGAGCTGGTGAAGGATTTGCCTGAAACCTGCAGCTTTTCTCTCTACCGCATTCCTGCTTCTCAAATTGCTTCTCAAGAATTTGGAAGGACTATAGTAGCGAACATGATTATGTTAGGCTTTCTGATTGGTTTAACCGAAGTTGTTTCCCGGGAAGCCCTCAAAAAATCTGTAAGAGACAGTGTACCTGAGGGAACCGAGGAGATAAATTTAAAGGCATTGGAAAAAGGGAGAGAGATAGCCAGAGAGACGAAAAGATAATTGTTCTTTCCTCCCCCGGTAGGAGCAATCTAAAAAGGGAATTTTTGTCGATCATAGACACCAGGATAGATACCATAAATTGACAAATCCCACAAATGTTATATGTTAACATCTGTCTGAGATTAACGGAATAACAAGAGGCCTCAATTCAAGTTAAATAACTAAGCACTCGCATCAGCCACACCAAATCTGCGGTTACCACCTCATTGTTTGCACCCTAATTCCTTCAACCGTGGCAAAGAAACTCTCGAACGGCCATTCTACAGCTCGAAATAACCTAAAGACGCAAACGGCACTTGGCGCAAATTGTCAAGTCAGTTTTGAGGTAGAGCTAGTTCCTACTGCAATAAATCAACTATGCTATGTCTGGAGGGGAGACCAAAATCAAGAGAGGAGGTGAGGAAAGAAAAAGCTATTAGGTATTACCCTTAAAAACGGGAAAGGAGGAGAAGATGCACTTTGAAAAGAAGTATGGAGTAGCTGTTGGGATGGTCTTGTCGTTTGTAATTGTCTTATGCGGTACGGCTTTTGCAGCACAAAAAGTCATCCACGTATGGCATACCGAGACCAATCCCCTATCGAGGACGGCAGTTGCCAACATCGTGGCAAGGTTTGAGGCCCTGCATCCGGATATTAAAGTGGAAGCAGAGGCTCTCGCATGGGGAGACCTGGAAGGGAAAATCATGGCTGGCCTGGCAGCGGGTTCACCGCCAGAGGTTTCCCACGGCCAGCCCATTACCTGTGCTGCACTCCAGAAAAAGGGGTTACTTTTGCCCCTGGACGAGGTAGTTGACCACATCGGCGAGGAAAACATCTGGGATCAGATAAAGAAGGTTGGTAAATTTGGGGATCATTACTACGGCTTGGTTCACGCCGCTGGCACCTCCCTTTTGATCTACCGGAAGGATTTGGCCAAGGAGAAAGGTATAGTGGAGGGTCCTAAAACATGGGAGGATTTTCTAGACATTGCCGAAGCTCTCACTACGGATGATATCTACGGATTAACTATACCCGGCGACAATCTCTTCATCAATATACTTACAGGGGAACTTACCAAGGCCAACGGTGGTATTCTCTTCGATGATCAGAATCGACCTCGCTTCACAGACAAGTCGATGATGGAGATTCTTGATTTGTTAAAGGAACTGACCAAGTATATGCCTCCCGGTTGGGAAGGACATGGATACCTGGAGACCTTCGCCAACATGTATGGGCAAAAAGCAGCCATGATGTATCAGGGATATGGAAGAGGCGCTTCATTGATAGAACAGTATGCACCCAAGGATATGGCTAATACAGATTATTTCGACGTCTGGATAAAGCCGCACGGACCCGGTGGCACCAAGCCTGCCGCTCAAGTGGATGAAGAGCCATGGATGCTCTTCAAGGGTTCCAAATACCCCCAAGAAGCCATTGAGTTCCTGAAGTTTTTCTATGAGGATGATAACTACCTCGAGTACATCCAGACAGTTCCAATTCACTTCTTCCCTATAACCAAGTCCCTGCGGAGAAACAAAGCGTACCTAGAGACCCCCATGATCAAGAAATGGAAGGGTTGGCTTGATGTCCAGGAGTACTATTTGGAGAATGACTTAGTTAAGCCAACTCTGGTCATTGACTGGAAGGACATGGCAGAGAAGCCGTATCTTATGGAGATTTTGGGATCGGGAATACTCAAGGATATGGTAATGGAGGTAACCAAGGAGGACGTACCTGCAGAAAAGGCTACCGCAAGGGCCCAGAAGAGGGCAGAAGAGCTCCTAAAGCGGGGAGGCTATGCCAAGTGGTAATATCATGATTCGGGAAAAGTGCTGGGAGTATGTTGTCAGACTCCCAGCACTTTTTCGTTTTTATAGGACCTGGCGGAATAGGATAAAAGGGTGAAGATAAGCTCCCAAAAAACGGGAATCATATTGATCATGCCTTCCGTTTTCATAATTTGTGCTTTATTAGTCTATCCAGTTTCATACGGCATTTGGCTCAGTTTCTTTCGGAAACACTCCTTTTTCCCGGAGCAAAAGTTCGTGGGTCTTGCCAATTATGTCTACTTACTGAAAGACCCAGATTTTTGGATGAGCCTAAGGTATGGGACCATTTATTCTTTTAGCACTATTTCCCTGCAGATTATTATTGGCATCATCGCAGCACTGATTCTGCATGAGTCTTTTCGAGGGAGAAACTTTGTCCGGGGAGTTGTCCTCTTTCCTTATATGATTCCTACAGTGGTGGCTATCCTCCTTTGGAAGTGGCTCCTTAATAGTGAGTTTGGTCTGGTTAACTATCTTTTGCGCAGCATCGGCATTGTTAGGGGGCCTGTCAGCTGGATAGGAAAAGACCATATCATGACTTCTCTAATCCTCATTAGTGTTTGGGAATTTTTCCCATTCGTTGTCTTGAGTGTTCTCGGTCGGTTGCAGACTGTCCCGCCGGATCTGTATGAAGCAGCCAAGGTGGATGGGGCCGGTGCATTCAGTCGCTTCATACACATAACTCTTCCTCAGCTCAGAAATGTTCTTTTTGTGGTCATACTGCTCAGAAGCATATGGATGTTTACAAAGTTCGATACTGTTTGGCTCCTCACGCAGGGTGGCGGCGCGGAAAAATATATAAGGACTCTCCCTGTCTATGCCTATATGAGAACCTTTATGTATTATCAGGCGGGGTTGGGATCAACCCTTGCAGTGGTCATGTTTGGAATATTAATTGCTTTCGCAGCGATATATTTCAAGATGTTCAGAAGAGAAGAGGGGATTTGAGCATGAGAAAAAGAAAGTTTCATTCATCACGGGAACTGGCAATTTATGGTTGTGCTCTCGTTCTGCTGATTTTTGCGGCATTCCCCTTTTTCTGGATGATTTCTACTGCTTTTAAGCCATTAACGGAAATATTTGCCTATCCACCGTATTTTCTCCCCAAAGATTCTACACTTGCCAATTTTGCAAGACTGTTTGAGCAAACTCGTTTTTTGACATATTTCAAGAACAGCGTGATTGTTTCAACCTCAGCTGTCGTCGTTACCATGATCATCGCTACAGCCGGAGCCTATAGCCTGACCCGATTCAGATATTACGGCCGTGAAAAGATTGCCGGTCTCATTCTTTTCACCTACATGTTTGCCCCTATTATGATCATTATCCCCTTTTATGTATTAATCAAGAAAATAGGAATTGCCAACACCCATCTTGCCCTTATAATGGCTTACACCGCTTTTTGTCTACCCTTTAATGTATGGCTGCTTAGAGCATTCTTCCAGAGTATACCTATAGTGTTGGAGGAGGCTGCCTTGACTGATGGGGCCGGAAGAGTCCAGGCAATTATTCATGTTGTTCTTCCTCTGGCACTACCCGGTATTATTGCCACTGGAATCTTTACCTTCATATTGGCATGGAACGATTATATTTTTGTCAGAATTCTTATCACCTCGGATGAACTTAAGACTCTGTCTGTGGGGATAGCAGATCTTTATAATGCAACTGTGATCGATTGGGGAATGATTATGTCTGGGGGAATGATGATCACCATACCTGTCCTGGTATTCTTCACCTTCATCCAGAGGAATCTCATTGCAGGATGGGGGGCAGGTGCAGTCAAAGGTTGAAAGATAAGGAATAAATCATTAGGAGGAGATAGCATGAGCTTAGACAAACTCTTCAGTTCTTTTTCCATCAGAACCCTCAAGATGCAGAGTCGTATTGTAATGCCTCCTATGGCAACAAATTACGCCACAGGGGAGGGATTTGTAACTGAGCGTCAGGTTGCCTACTATGTAGAACGTGCAAGAGGGGGTGTTGGGTACATCACTGTGGAGCACACAGGTATTCTCAAGCAAGGCAAAGCAAGCCCAAATATGTTGCTCATCAGCACCGATAAACATGCCTCCCGGGTCGGGGGACTGATAGAAGCTGTCCACAGGGTGGATGGAAAAATCATCGTCCAGCTTAATCACGCAGGAAGGCAAACCTCATCCGCAGTTACTGGATCTCCCATTGTTGGGCCCTCCCCCATATCCTGTCCAACTAGAAATGAGATCCCGCACGAACTTTCTGTGAACGAAATAGAGGATATCATCGAGGCATTCTCAAAGGCAGCCGCACGGGTCAGAAAAGCTGGGGCAGATGGTGTTGAGATCCATATGGCCCATGGGTACCTCATTTGCTCTTTTCTTTCTCCCTTTTCCAACAAGAGAGAAGACGGGTATGGCGGCAATATTCAGGGGAGGTCCAGGTTTGCTGTAAAGGTCCTGAAGTCAGTGCGTGGCCGGGTTGGTCCCGATTTTCCTATCATTTGCAGGTTGAGCGGCGATGAGTATGTCAACGGAGGACTTAGAATAGAAGAAACAAAAGAGGTCGCTAAGATCCTGGAAAAGGAGGGGGCTGATGCCCTGCATGTTTCAGCATGTAACGCAGTCTCAGTTTACCTGAACCACCCACCCTATTATGTGGAAGAAGGTGTCTTTGTCCACCTGGCAGAGGCCATAAAGTCGGTAGTGAACATCCCTGTTATTACGGTGGGAAGAATCAGAAACCCCGTCATGGCTGAGGAGGTTCTTCGGGACGAAAAGGCCGATCTGGTCTCTATGGGCAGAGCTCTGATAGCGGACCCCCACATGCCAAGAAAAGCGACAGAGGGGCGTTTTGACGAGATTGTTCCCTGCATCTCCTGCAATCGGTGCATTCAGAGCATAAGAAAGGGCTCACTTCAATGTGCTGTCAACCCAGAGACGGGCAATGAAGCTCGATTTAGACTCTCAAAAGCCGCTCGAGCCAAGAAGGTTTGGATTGTGGGTGGGGGACCTGGTGGACTTAAGGCAGCTGAAATAGCAGCTCTACGAGGACACCAGGTGACGGTCTTTGAAAAGGACCACAGATTAGGCGGAAGGATGAAACTCGCCGCTATTCCTCCGAAGAAAGGCATCCTGAATGATTTTCTAGATTACCTCGAGAGAAGAGTTAGGAGGCTGGGGGTAACCCTCGAACTCGGCAGAGAATTCACCGCTGATGAGTTGGAGAATGACAAACCTGATGTAGTGATCGTTGCTTCAGGGGCGCTCCCACGCTTTCCAGATTGGAAGGGGGTAGAAAAGAGTGGGGTCCTCTCAGTTGATGAAGCCTTATCTAAGGGGCGAGAGCGAGTAGGGAAGAGGGTACTGGTGATTGGTGGGGGTGGTGTTGGAGCGGAGACAGCTGACTTTTTGTCAGAGGAGGGATGCGAGGTGACGATAGTTGAGATGTTGGATGAGATAGCATCGGACCTGGTGGTCCACCTGAAGCACTATCTCTCAGAGAGGCTTACAAAGAAAGGGGTAGCCACCCTTACATCTACAACTGCCAAAGAACTAGGTAAGGGCTATGCTGTAGTGGAGGATGCTTCCGGTTCCAGAAAGATTGGTGGGTTCGATACCATCGTTTTGGCTGTGGGGTCGATCCCAAACGACCGTATTGCAAAAAGTCTTAAAGGGAAAGTAGCAGAACTCTATGTGATAGGTGATGCCTCCCAGCCAAGGGAGACTATGGAAGCTGTCTATGAAGGAGAAGAAGTCGCAATGAAAATATGAATGGCTGACCCGCACTCTGCAGGTTCATCTTTTGAAATAGGATTCACTTAAGGCTAAAGCCCCCGTCCACAAAAAGAGGTTGACTTTTTTCTCCAAAAAGATTAAAATTACCTGAGAACAGGGAGAAAGGAAGCTAGATATAGATTTAATGGACTGACAAACTTAGGAGTTGAGATGAACTTTGGGTGGGTTGAAAGCCTGTCCAGAAGGGGTAAGATTAGTTTTTAAACTGGTTAATTGTACAGATACAATATTTTCGTCAAGGGTAGGGACAGCTCATGGAATTTCAAGTATCCAGAAGAATGCGTAATCGTCCTAATTTAAGCGAGGCTGTTTACGAGGTCGTTAGAGAGTGGTTGATTAACGAGACTCTGGTGGCAGGAACCAAAATAAAAGAGGAGGGGATAGCCAAGCAACTAGGGGTGAGTAGAACTCCTGTAAGGGAAGCAATCCATAAGTTAGAGAGGGAAGGTTTAGTAGAAATCATTCCTCGCTATGGAACTTTTATAGTCTCGATATCTCCCAAAGATGCTCAGGAGATATACGATATTAGGGGCGCTTTAGAGGCTCTGGCTTTAAGATCAGGATTTTCACGCATAGATAAGAGCAAACTCTTAGAAATGAGAGAGCTTCATAAAAGATGTGAGGAGCCGGTGAAAAAGGGGGATTTGGATTCTTTTATTGAGGTGGATGTTAAATTCCATGACCTTATAATAAAGGCCAGTGGAAATGATAGACTCATTCGATTAATGGGGAATCTTAAAAACCAAATTCGCATGAGTAAGTTGGAATCTCTTTCTGTTCCAGGAAGGGCAGAAAAATCTTTGAAAGAGCATGAGAATATCATTTCTGCTGTGTTTGGGGGAGAAAAAGAGAAGGCGGAAAAACTACTTAGAGAACACAGCCATAAAGCAAAAGAGAATCTCTTGCGTCTTCTAAAGAAGCGCCATCGTACCCGATAGTAACTGTTCAAAATGTGAGATCATATCGTGCCCGAAGCTCTATTGTAAAATCCATTTACATGATCTAAAGGTAATCATAATTGAATCTACAATAAAGACTTATTTCTTTATTCCAGTAGCTTGTAATTCTTCTAGGCTATTGATAGCCCTGCCATTTACTTTCTAGATTTGGATCCTGAGTCGTGTCCATTACATAGTTGGCAAACTCTGCTCCAGTGGTACCATCCGACCTTCCTGTTATAACAAGTTTTTTCTCATATTGACTGCAGATATCAAGGGCCATCTCCAGTTTCTTAGCTTTATCAGTCAAACCAATGTGGTTTAAGAGCATAACGGTAGCTCTCAGGATGCTCGATGGGTCAGCATATTTGGCTCTTCCTTCCTCAACCATTCTTGGAGCGGTACCATGTATTGCTTCAAACATTGCATATTTCTTGCCAATATTTGCGCTTCCAGCTGTGCCAACTCCTCCTTGAAATTCAGCTGCCTCGTCAGTGATAATGTCTCCATAGAGATTTGGCAACACTACTACTCTAAACTGCGTCCTCCTTTTTGGATCTACAAGCTTAGCAGTCATGATATCAATAAACCAGTCATCCCACTCCACTTCAGGATAATCCTTAGCTACCTGCTCGGCAATAGAAAGGAATTTTCCATCACTTGTTTTTACAACATTTGCCTTTGTCACGACTGTTACCTTGTTGATTTTATTTTTCTTAGCATAATTAAATGCCATTCTGATTATTCTTTCAGAACCCTGGCTGGTTATAACTTTAAAGTCAACTGCAAGATCATCAGTAACATTTATACCCCTCCTCCCAAGTATGTATGCCCCCTCTGTATTCTCCCTGAAGAATATCCAGTCTATTCCCTCCTTAGGGACTTTTACTGGTCTTACATTGGCAAATAAATCAAGCTCACGTCGCATGGCTACATTTGCGCTCTCAATATTTGGCCATTTATCTCCCTTCTTTGGAGTATATAATGGACCCTTGAGTATAATATGGCATTTTTTGATCTCTTCCAAAATATTATCTGGTATTGCCTTCATGACCTTTGCGCGATTCTCAATAGTCAATCCCTCAATAACCCTAAACTCAACCTTTCCATTTCCAAGCTCATTTTTTAGCAGGAGTTCTAGAATGCGCTTCGCTTCCTTAGCAATGTATGGGCCAATTCCATCTCCACCAATAATTCCTATTATGAGTGGTTTTAGCCCGGCATAGTCTATCCATTCCTCTGCTTTTTTTAGGCGTTCAACTCTTTCGAGCTGTTCTTCTAAGAGTTTTCCAAAATGCTCCTTCGCTTCTTCAACTTCTTCCATCATTTTTACCTCTCCATTTTTTAGCTTCTTCTTCCAGTTCCTCTTTTTTAGGCGGTGCATAGAGGATGTCATCCCATGGATGCCTATACAGCCCTGTTTTGAGGCGTTTTTGATCTAGGATATGGCCCATGAAGCCTATGCTCCTTCCGAGTACAAATAGCCCATTGAGTGCTCCGGTTTCAATGATTTCGCTGATTTCATCCTTTGAGAAACCCAAGCTGTTAAGTAAGTCGAGGAACAAAATTCCAACGCATCCATCAACATTCAGAATGAGATTGTCCCTCTTTCCCGTAGTTATTTTCTCAACCTTCAGAGCATAGTCTAGATAATCAGTTTTAGGAAAATTCTCCTTGGCATACTGTTTAAGCATCTCCACTCTTTTATCTGGATTTATCACTGATTTAACGCGATGGCCAATTCCAGGAATTAGGATGTTCATTGCTTTCATCTGACTAACCATTTCATCTGGTTCTTTTCCCTGGTCATGAAACTTTTTGAACCAATGAGCCGCTCCATCAATAGCTCCACCAAATCGTGGGCCAATTGTTAAAAGACCGCTTGCCAGAGAAGATATGAGATCTTTTCCAGCTCTCGAAGCTATAATGGCATTGTGGGCACCTGATACCGCTGGGCCATGATCAGCCACTATCTGCAAAACCAATTCAATAAATTTACTAGCCCATTTCGGAAATTTCTTCTTGAACCAGAGAAGGCCAATCACCCCACCAATTCCATAGCCATTCTTAACAACCTCAGTTAATGGTATACCGGCATATAGAGGCTGGTCCCCTCTTTCGTCAGTAATTGTGCTAATGAAATGGGTCGGCATCCTTATTTTACCCTTAGCCAACGCCCTGCTGAAATCCATAGGCATCACTGTCGGTTCCCTATCAGGCTTTGGCTCAACTTTACCCTCTTTTACTATTTTATCAAAGGTTTCTTTTATTTTTTTATCGAAATCATTGAAGGAATCAGGTACAATAGCACCTGCCTCTTTCAAAGCCTCATTTTTTGCATCAGCAGTCTCTAAGTCTACTCTTGCTCTTGCTCCAGCATGACCAAACTGTACATGGGTTGGAAACATTTGGGAGCATGTCCCTATGCACCATGCAACTAAAGGCTTTGTGATTCTTCCTTTTTTTAGTGCATCTACGACATCATACTCATCTTTACCTCCGATCTCACCAAGAAGAATAATCATGGCCACATCTGGATCCTTTTCATATCTCATTATATGATCTATAAAGGTACTGCCTGGATAAAGATCCCCACCTATGGCAATTCCCTCATAGACACCATCAGTATTCCTTGATATAATATTATTCAATTCGTTCAATAATCCTCCAGATTTTGATACAAATGCAACACTTCCTGGACGGTGTAAACGAGATGCTATAATGTTATCAAGCATGCCACCTGTATTGCCGATTTTGAAGGCCCCTCCTTTGATTCCACCAACAGTTGCGGGACCTATTATCCACTTTCCTTTCCGTTTCGCGATTGCAATGAGTTCTTTGGTAAATCTCTCAGGAATTCCTTCAGCGATGATCACAATGGTGCGTATATTACCATTTTCAAGGGCTTCTTTTGTTCTAGGATAGGCTGATCTGAACGATGCAAAATTGATCATCACATCAGCTTGAGGATAATTCTTAGATGCTTCCTCAATGGTGGTATAAATTGGTAGGATAATTTCTTCAGATCCCCAAAAGCATTTATGATATCCACCTCTTGTTGGATTGACAATTGCTACAATACTGGGAGTTTCTCTTTTGCATACATAGTCAAAGTCAAGCATTCCTTGAATAGCTCTTTGCTGATATCCAAAAATAATAGCCTGGGTGTTTTCATCAAATAGTTTATACTCTTCCACTATTGTCACTCTCCTTTAAGTCCCATTGGGACTATTGATGTCATATGCGACTCTGGCCCAAGTACTTCAATTGGAAGGCCAAGGGTCTTGCCCAGTTCTCTCATGTTTTTTAATCCTTCTTGATAATTTGGTCCGCCTCTGCGAACATAAATCTTAACTTTATTATCGATGAGTTTTTGCTGGTATTCCTTTAAAGCCTTTATTATGCCTGTGAAAGTTTTGGCGACATCAGTGAAATTTGCAATACCTCCTCCAACGAGTAGGACTTTTCTTCTTGAATCTTTTTCTCTTGTCATGAGGTCAATGATCGTTTTGGCATATTGATAGGTCTCATCTGTAGATGGATTCCCGCTATACTCTCCATAATTGGCTAATTCATTGCTAAAACCCAGATCAACGATGGTATCTGCATAGATAACGCTGGCACCACCACCAGCTACTATTGTCCAAACTCTGCCTTTTGGATTCAATATGGTCAGTTTCAAAGAAGCACCGCTTTTTTCATCGATGTCCTTAATGAATTTTTCTTCATTGGTAAGTCTTCTTCCAAAAGGTGCTGGAAATTTTATATCTTCCCATTTCTTCCCATACACAAATTGGGCTGTATCATCGAGGCGTGCAACCATACCTACAGGTACAAAACCTCCCTTGGTTACCATTAAAGGATTTATTTCGAGATAAGCATAACCAAGATCACAGTAAAATTTGAACAACCCTTTGATAAACCTGGTAACCCTATCCTTTTCTTCACCGGGGAGATCCCTGGGTAGTTTCTCCTTTATTTCAATATCATCAATACTAGAGAGGATGGAAATTTGTATTGTCACAACAGTATCCCAAACTGCCTCGATGTCCACTCCTCCATGGGTCGAGAAATGGATTGTATCTCCATCCCTATTAGAAGTTATGGCAACATAATATTCCTTATTATGGGGAACAAATGGTTGGATTAGAAAGTGGGAAAGTTTATCTGTTGCCTTACCTATTGTAATTTCCTTATTCATTCGCTCCTTTATCCAGTCCTTTGCCTGTTCAAATGTAGCATCAAGGAGAATAAGATTATGTTTTTCCCTTTTTCCAAATAGTTGATCCGGCTTGACTACTAGCTTTTCTTTTCTCAACCATGGATTTTCTTTGATAAGGGCATCCATATCTGTTTTTGGATTGACCAAAGCTAATTTCCCTTCATATTTTTTAATACCTTTGAAATATTCAGACCAATATCTTGCCAGCATTTTCTTTCCCTCATATTCACGAATTCCTCTTTGAGCCATATTTTCACCACTTTTTAATCATTTTTGTTTTATTTATTTTTTGGTATAGGGAAGCATTCCGCCAGCAAGGAGGATATTGCGCTGTCTTTCTGATAAGTCATAGTTTACCTCAAATTCAGTTTCCTTCGTAAGGTTTTTCACTATCAACGGCTCATTTCTTGATATCGATCGCCTAACCCTTCGAATCTTAATTTCATCTCCAGCATCTATTCCATCATAGTCAGATTCTGACTTAAAGGTTAAAGGAACGATCCCAAAATTGATCAAATTTGCAGAATGTATTCTCTCAAAGGATTTTGCGATCACTGCCTTTACTCCTAAAAATGTTGGGCATAAAGCTGCATGCTCTCGTGAAGAACCTTGTCCATAGCTCTCTCCAGCTACAATGATGTTGTGCTTTCCTTTATCTCTGTATTCCATTGCTCTTTTATGGAATGTGTCATCCACTATTTCAAATACAAACTGAGCATATTTGGGTACATTTGATCTGTATTTCATCCTACTTCCAGCTGGAATGATATGATCAGTAGTGATTTTGTCCCCTACCTTAATAGTCACATTTCCTGAAATATGGTCTGGCATTGGAGGATTAGACGGCGGTTCCCCAATGTTTGGGCCTCGGCATATCTGAATTTGCTCTGGTTTATGTGAAGGTAGTACTATCATGCTGTCATCTATATAAAATTTCTCAGGCATCTCTATATGAGGATATTCGATTTCAAGGTCTCTAGGATCCGTCATTTTTCCTGTAATAAC
>JBHIAL010000003.1:0-23704 GCA_046758525.1 bacterium | reverse complement strand
GTTGAACTAGCTATTCTTGATGATAAAGAGATAGTTTATATCGACAAGCACGAAAGCTACGAGTCTATAAGACTCGTAGCCCATATTGGGAGCAGATACTCTACTTTGCATCCAACGGCTGTAGGAAAGGTTTTCCTGGCCTATATGCCTGAGGAAGACTTTGAGTATATTATAAGAGAAAGAGGGTTAAAGAAGTTTACGGAAAATACAATTACAGATGTCGAGAAGTTAAAAGAAGAATTGAAAGAAATCCGGGCCAACGGATACGCTTTTGACGACCAGGAGGTAAGACTCGGGGTCCGACGCATCGCCGCCCCCATATTTGATCATTCAGAAAAGATAGCAGGTGTTATTGGCATTGCTGGGCCCACCTTCCGTATGAGACGAGGACGAAAAGAGGAGTTAGGCAAGATGGTTAAACAAGCATCCGGGGAGATTTCAAATGAGCTCGGCTGGGAGAGAGCAGAGAATAAAACATAAACAGTTTCGAAAGACAGCCCATTTGGATTTTAAGGTGCACGCAGAGCCTTGGTCTGCCTTATTGTTTTTCATGGCTCAATCCCCATCCTAAACAAAAGAAAAGTCGAAAGCGGTTTGCACTAGCTACAAACGAGTTGTCCAGATCTTTTGAAGGGGGCAAAACTGGAAATTAGGGCCGACAGGGGGTGAGGAGTTAGGTAGTCCGCCGAGAGGCAGGGAGGGCCGATCCAGCTTGGAGATATGTGAAGTAGCTAGGGAAGCCATGTGACTGAAAAGGTCAAGTCCTGTTTGAAGAGGCGGGAACAAGAGATAGGTCTATGGTATGGCTGCTGAGGCGCCACCAGACGAAAAGAGTAGTAAACAGATTGGTCAGACCTAAGATACTACGACTGTTCTCAATTCTACAACCATCTTCAAATCAATAATTAGGATGAAAGGAACGTTCTTATTCTGTCAGAATCGCAAGGTGGATCTCAAAAATAAGAATGGGAGGTGAGTGGCGTGATCAAAATTTTATATGCCGGGGATGGCTCCATACGTGGAGAAATGGAAATAAAAGGAGGCGAGATAATTACTTACGTGAGTAGGATTATGGACGCAGCTGTGTATCTTCGTAAGGCATTAGAAGAAGATCCAGAGATCAGTCTGACACATATGTCACCAATGGTTGCTTTTTCTGAGTTTCCGAAAAGGGTTGAGGATTTAACAAACAATTATGATGTACTTATATTAAGTGATATTGGCTATGAAACGCTTGTCCTGTCTCCGGGAGGTGTGAAACCAGAGTCTCTAACGATTACCCCAAACAGACTAAAAGAAATCAAAAAGTATGTAGAAAAAGGGGGTGGACTCGCCTACTGTGGAGGATACTTTACATTTCAAGGTCGCTATGGGAGAGGAAATTGGTACGGGACCCCGGTAGCCAAAATATTACCGGTAGAGATACTTCCACTCCCGGATGACCGAGTAGAAAGTCCAGAAGGAGTTAAGCCTGAAATAATAGAGAAAAACCACCCAGTTATGAAGGGAATTGAATGGAATACCTGTCCTGAATTCTTCGGGTACAATAGATGCGGAAAAGTGAAAGAAGGTGGAATTCTCTTGGGAAAGATCGAAGGAGACCCCTTTATAGTAGTGGGGGAATATGGGAAGGGGAGGATTTTAGTGTTTAGCTCGGATCCTGTTCTGCACTGGGGCGCAAATTTTGTGGAATGGGAGTATTATTCGAAGTTCTGGAATCAAACGGTAAGGTGGCTTGCAAAGAAGAATTAAGTATTGTGCTCTTTCTCGTCGATTCCCTGATGTTAGGAAGTTCAGGAAGGTGAAGTGGGGCTAAATTACTTGGGAAAAGTGGCAAAGACTGATGAAATTGGAACAACTTGAAGAACAGGCCGTAAGAGGGGTGGTACCTAACTTACATGGTTAATTTTGAGTTACCCTCTTATCAAAGGTAGGGATGACGGATATGTTTTTTAGGTAAGAAGCTGGAGATTAAGGCCAAAGAGGAGGTGAAAAGTAGGCGGGCTAGTCCAGCTTGGAATAAAGAAAGTTCTCAAAGGGAAGCGTTAAATAATTGCTTTCTCCTAATGAGAACTTTCACAGAAATTTGAACTATGTGACAACGAGTTCAATCGTTCTAGAAAGGGAGCGAATGCGATGAAAAAAAGCAAAAAGCTTATACTATTGGCTTTAAGTGTAGCTGTGGCACTTTCATTAACGTGGCCAGTAAAGGTTTCAGCTGAGGATATTGTCCTAACTTTGTGGCACTGGGAAACCCCACCACATCGAGTGGAGAAATTAGATGAGATCCTTGCTAAATTTAGGGAAGAAACAGGTATTGAAGTTAGACAAAATCCTATAAGTTTCCCTGAGCTTAACAGTAAAATATTGGCAGCAATCGCAGCAAATCGCCTGCCAGAGATGATTTGGGTAAATCCACCCCAACTGATGATCCTGAGAGAACATAACTCTTTAGTACCTGTCACAGATATCTTCAAGAGAATCGATGCCGAAGTTCAATTCCTGAATCCTTCCATCGAGTTATACAGGTTCGATCAAGAGCAACTTACAATCCCGGTTTACGGAATTTCCTGGCCTTTAGAATACCGATCTGACCTTTATGAGGAGAACGGCTTAGAACCACCTGTATATTGGACAGATCTTTTAGAAGCAGCAAAAAAGTTAACCAAAGATCTAGATGGAGATAGGCGAATAGATATTTACGGTATGATGATGCCGTATTCAATTAAGGGAAACTATGGTAGCCAGGCAGTTTGGGGATTCTTACGGACCAATAGGGCAAATGTAGTCGAGATGGAGAACGGTAAGGAAAAAATAGTATTCAATTCTCCACAGACAATAGAGACATATAAATTTCTAAAAGAACTCACGAAGTACACCTCTCCTGGTTCCGAGAATATGGACTGGGGAATGGGAGAACTACAAATTAGAACCGGCAAAGTTGCAACTGCAGTGTACACTGCAGGTTTTTTGAGCACCCTCTACAGAAAAGGGTTAGAAGAGATGGCTCGAAAGTGGAAGCAGAAGTTTATACCCAGACCTAAGGATGGTCGAATAGGTCACACCGCGTATACAAGAGGGTTAGTTTTCACAACAACCGTAATAAGCTCAAAGGAGAGAGAAGCTGCAGTAAAAACATTTGTCAGGTGGCTATACAAACCTGAGAACTATGCTGAGATGATGATGATGGAACCAGTATTGTTTGTCCCAGTTGTCAATGGAAAGAGTATGATGGATGCATTCTTCGCCAAACCACTCATAGGGAAATTTAGAGGTGCAATGGAGGTTCAGATAGATGTGTTAAATAACAGCAGTGTCATTGGTTTTGTCAATGGAATAAAAGCGCCGCATGCTGCGGAACTGGAGGGTTCATTCACCTTAGGCGCTGTGTTGCAAAAGATAGTTCTCCAAGGATGGAGTGTTGAACGGGCAGTAGAGTGGGGTCAGAAAAGATACGAAGAGATAATTAAAGAGTGATGGAATACGACCACTGGAAACTGACAGTTCTTACAGACATCGCCCTCCCTCCGATGAGGGGGGGCGATGTCACTCGGTAACGGAGCGAAAAAATGAAGAAGAATATCACAGAGAATGAAAGTGTTTTGGGCTGGATCTTAAGTACCCCATCGGTGGTTTGGATTTTATTAATTATTGTGTATCCGGTAATATTAACCCTTTGGATCAGTCTGCATCAACAAAAAATGGTAGAAGTCAATCCGCCTTTTATAGGATTGAAAAATTACATCGATCTTTTACCCAGTGCAAAATTCTTATTTCAATTAAAGTTAACCGTAATCTGGACTTTTCTTAACATAGTCTTGATAACTCCTGTAGGGGTATTACTTGGCCTGCTATTAAACCGTCAATTCAAAGGTGTGGGGATCTTAAGAACCTGGATTTTATTATCCTGGATAATTCCTATAGTAGCCACCACGTTAATATGGCAATGGATGTTAGAACCAGCAGTTGGGATCATAAATTTCTTGCTGTATGAGACAGGCATTACACGTTCGTATGTTAATTTTCTTGGAGATCCGTCTATATCTATGCTTAGCATAGTTGTAGTAAACGTTTGGCGGTGGAGTCCCTTCATGGGTATAATGACATTGGCAGCTTTGCAAAACCTTCCGAGAGAGTTCTATGATGCTGCCAGAGTTGACGGAGCAAATGCATGGCAAACATTTTGGCATATAACCTTGCCCCAAATTATTCCCACCGTTTCGGTCACTTCCTTTATTTTAATAATATGGCTATTTAATATGTTCCCCCCTATATGGCTATTAACCGAAGGGGGCCCCATCGAAAGTACCACTACTTTACCAATAGCCATATATAAAGAAGCTTTTCGGCTTTTCAGAATGGGAAAAGCAGCTACTTATTCGATAATTTTACTAATTGTTGTATCCGCATTCGTTGCCGGATATATGATGTTGTTTGTAAAATCCCGTGAAGAAGTAGTGAAATGAAGGATGCAAAAACAATCCCCAAAAGAATAATTTTTACGCTATTATTGTTGGTTGTTATTGGATGGTATTTCTTTCCTGTTTACTGGGCATTGATAACATCTTTTAAGACTCCTTTAGATTTAATGAGCTCAAGACCAACTTTTTCCCCCCCAAAAATGACCCTTTCGTCCTACGAAGATGTATTTTTGCGTTCAAAATTCCCTTATTATTTGAGAAGTAGTATAATAATAGCCTCGGCGGTTACAATTATTACCCTGATTCTTGCAACTGGTGCAGCCTATAGTTTAAGTCGACTTAATTTTAAAGGAAAACGACTCTTTTCGAATTTAATTTTGTTGGTTTATCTTTTTCCTGGAATCCTATTAGCTGTGCCTATCTTTAAAATGATGACAAAAATTGGCCTTTATGATATGTTACCTAGCGTTATCTTGGTTCACGTCATGATCACCTTGCCGTTTTGTATATGGACCTTAAGAACATTTTTTGACCAAATACCTCGCAGTCTTGAAGACGCTGCTCGCATAGATGGAGCGAGCAAACTAAGCGTCTTGTATAAATTATATCTTCCTTTAATAGGCCCAGGATTGGTCACTTCAGCAATTTTTTCTTTTGTAGCCTCATGGAATGAGTATATATTCCCTTTGATTTTACTTTCAACACCGGAGAAAAAAACTATACCTGTCGGGATTGCCGGCTGGGCTTCTTCTTATACCATAGATTGGGGACAAATTACCGCAGCAGTCATTTGCGCCATCATTCCTGTGATAATTCTAATCCAACTCATAGGGAGGCGCTTTGTTGCTGGGCTAAGTGGAGCTATAAAAGGATAAAACAACCTATTGGTTTCTAAGAAAAAACGCTAAATTTTCTTTGTTCTTTTCCAGAAGTTTTCAAGTGTGTATGAATTGATAGAAAAAGCTATGGATCGACTCCTTCATCTTCTACACACCATCATAAAGGTAATCGGTAGCAACATCCTTTTTAAGATACTGCCAGAATTTCCCATAATGCAAGCATGAGGCAAACATGGAGGGGCAGAGGAATTGCGTGCCCGGCAGTGTGCAGCTCTTGATGACCTAGACTGAGAGAAAGACCCTACCGGTGGGGGTAGCAAACTTTCTGGGGCAGTATACGAGAGATGGGGGAGTAGTGATGGCTGCCTCAACTGTGGCTACCGTTATTTTCTTCCTTCCACTGTAGCGGCATTTAATCGAGGGTCTTGCCGCAGGGGTTGTCAAACGATGACGTGCTATTACAGTGATACGAAGAGAAAGCCAAAGAACCGTCCTGACTTCTCATTGTTTTGCAAAGTTTTGATAGAAAATTCAATGTGATTCAATTTTCCTTGAAGTTTGGTAATTCTTTCTAAAATCGGAAATTTTCTGTACCTAATTAGACAGGAAAGATACGGGTTACCTTGACTTTTATCCTTCCTAATTTGCAATCCAGTGATAGGGTGTTTATACTAGCAAGCATTTGAATTTATTTTCAGGATAATCTCTGCCAAAGTTTTGTATTTATAAAAGGGGATTGCCAGTTTAATAGAGTAATGCTCTTCACTCAAAGGATAAGTAGGAAGGCTGATAATTTCAAACAAAGCTCCACGAGGAGGAAACAGGATGAATGTGGTGCTCATAATCGTCGATACCCTAAGGCAGGATCATGTGGGCTGTTACGGAAACAGATGGATTAAAACGCCTTACCTTGACTCTTTAGCTAAGGAATCGGTGCTCTTCACCCATGCTTATGCAGTCTTTGTTATTCCTTACTATAGGAAAAAGCCTATCTTCATAGAGATAATTAAGTATATTCCCAGAGGTCTTTAGAGAAAGATGAACCATGCCAATTTGAGGAGAAGTATTCGTGCAAGGATATGGAAAAATTATTCTTATCGCAATTGCTACCCTTAACGTAGATCATCTGGGATGCTATGGGTATAGGGCCCAAAAACTCCAACCACACCTTTTTTAGATTCTTTGGCTCAAGAAGGAATCCTTTTTCGAAAACATTATGCTACTGATGTACCCACTCCGTCATCTTTTACATCACTCTTTTATGGGGTTCGGGGTATCAAACACGGCATTATAGGATTCAACAACAAGCCCAGAGAATTTTCCTGTTCCACACCATCTCTCGCAGAATGTTTTTCAAATAATGGTTTTCGCGCAGGTATGATTTCAAATCTTCTTTACCTTGGCTCCTGGTTTGTAAAAGGATTTCAAGACATTTATCCTCCAGGACTGAGATTTCGCTGAAGGAGATGTTTCGCAGTTATCCTGAGCTGAAGAAGATTTTTCGACTTGGTCCTTCCGCTGGTTTCATTAAGATGGGTTGACACTGAAGACTTTTGTAGTATTTGTTGAGTTAAACCAACAAACATGGTCGAGGAAGACCTTGAGTATTTGTAAAAGAAAAGAGAATTAAAGGGGTCTACGGAAAATACGATCAGCAGTATTGAGCAGGTAAAAGAAGAATTGGAAGAAACGTAAGGCAGGAGATATGCTTTTGGTGGTCAGAAAGCAAGGCTCGGGGGCTAGATATACTTCTGGCCTGAGGGAGAGAACCTCAGGTGTGGTAGCGCTTACTCATCGAAAATTGACCCTTTATAAGACTTGCGAGGAGGCATAGTGGTGAAGACAAGAAGACTGGGTTACACAGGGCTTAGCCTATCAACCATTGGACTAGGGACGGCCGGAATTGGAGGAAGCGGGTGGACATGGAGTTGGGGTCCCCAGGATGACGAACAGTCGATTGCTGTGATCCGGCAAGGTGTGGAACTAGGGATAAATTGGATAGATACCGCTCCAGTGTACGGATTTGGTCACTCAGAGGAGGTCGTGGGCAGGGCTATCAAAGGAATACGTGAGCGGGTGATCCTTGTTACCAAGTGGGGTCGGAAGTGGGACTCAAAGGGGAAGATATCTGGCATACTGACCAAAGACAGTATCCGCCGCGAAATTGAGGCAAGCTTCCGGCGACTAAAGGTCGAGGTTATTGATTTGTATCTAATGCACTGGCCAGATCCCGACAAAGATATTGAGGAAGGCTGGGCTGCCATGGCCGAGCTGGTAAAAGAGGGGAAGGTCCGCTACATTGGAGTTTCTAATTTCAACGTAGAACAACTCCAACGTATCCAGCCCATTCATCCGGTGGCTTCACTCGAGCCGCCCTACAGTATGCTCGAGCGGGGTGTGGAGGAAGGGCTGCTGGATTATTGTGCAGCCAACAACATCGGTGTCATTGTGTACAGTCCCCTGCAGAAGGGCATTTTGACCGGGAAGTTCACCAAGGAGTGGATACACAGCTTGCCCCACGATGACCATCGGCGTGATAGAGATCCTCATTTTCAGGAACCCGAGTTAGGCGCTAATCTTGCGTTGGTTGAGGGCCTACGGTCTATTGCCAAAAAGAATGATATCACTGTGGCGCACGTGGCGATTGGTTGGGTGGTACGACGTCCCGAGGTAACCGCAGCTATCGTAGGGGCACGACGACAATCTCAAATTGAGGAAAATGTTGTTGCAGCAAAGTGGACTCTCTCCAACGAAGATATAGAAGCTATTGAATCTCTGCTCAACAAACGAAGGGAGATGCTGAAGGGAGAGTAAGGGGCAATCTTTTCTGGATTGATGAGGAATGCAGGTTAGAAGGCGAAACTAAAACGAGGGTGGTCTTGCTAAAGCGGCTCTTTTTTGGTATAATCTCGATGGATGTTTTGTCAATGTTTTTGAGAGAAATGCTACTCGAAAAATCCTCACAAGTAGTAGTGAAGCTGGATTGTCGGTAAGAGAAGAGCTAAAAATAGGCCAGGAGGAGGTGAGAGAATGAGTAGGCTGTCAGCTCAGGAAAAGGAAGTTCTTGAGGTAGGTTGTTAACTCATGGTTTTTTCTTGATGAGAGCTTTCCTAGAAATTCGAACCATATTTCAGGGAGGGAAAATATGAGAGCAAAAGCAAATGTTTGCAGAAGTCTCTGTATATTGGCTTTGAGTTGCCTTATCCTAGCAGGGATTAGCCTCGGTACCGCTGGGGCTACCACTAAAGTTCAGTTCCGGGCTAATAAGGGAATGACTGATGAGAACTGGGAGAAGTGGAAATCCATCGTTCAAGACAATGTAATAAAAATGGGAGAAGATATAAAAGTCGAATTCGTTCCTGGACGTTCTGATGTCAGTGTCCCCAAGGAAAGGGAAGAAGTTGCCACAATTATGATAACTGGACAGTCACTACCGGACCTCACCAGTCTTACCGTAGAGGACTATGCAGAATATGTTACTGCAGGATGGCTAGATGCGGAAGCACTAATGGAACACATGCCCAAAGATTTTTGGAACCGACTTTTTCCAGTACACCAAAGTATTTATGCTGCGGCATGGGGTAACAAGTACTATGCTGTTCCTTGGCGGTTCGGGGTAGGAGTTCTCTACGTGCGGAAGGATCTCTTAGGAAAATATGGATACAAGGTTACTCCCTTACAGTTTGACAGTAACCCCAGCTTGGGCAACCTCATTGATGCTGCTAAAAAGGTCTCTGAAAAAGAAGGTGTTCCTTACGGCTGGATCGCTCCCCATGAGGGTGGAAGTTTTGATGGCTTCTTCTTTGAGCTTTTGCGGGCTTTTGACGGATATCTCTACGGAGGAAAGCAGTATCTCTATGGACCGGTAGGAGACCGTCCCATAACCGCTGATGCCCCCGAGGTTATTATGACTCTGAAGGCCTGGCAGGACTTGTATTTAAAGCACAAGATTATGCCTAAAGAAGCTATCAGTTGGAATAACAGTGACGCGATGAGGATGTTTGGTGCCGGTAAGTCCGTTTTTATGAGACTGTGGAACTTCGGAATTACTCAATTGGAACCGGTAACTGGACTCTCTTCCGAGAAATGGGGAGCGACACCACTTTACTCGGTAATGTCTTCTCGTGGTAATAGTTCAATGGGAGGATGGTGGTGGGGAGTGAATCCCAACTCCAAGAACAAGAGGGCAGCAGTAAAGGTAATTCAAGCAGCAGCAGAGCCCAATTCATTGCTCTTCCTCATTAACGCTATGGGAGCCCTACCTCCCTACTCGGCTCTTTTCACTCCTGAGAAAATTAAAGAAGTTTCCCCTTTGCTTGCCCCCTATGCGAGAACCATTGGGCAAGCAGTTCAATACGCTAATGAGCGGCCGTTCAGCCCGGTCTACGGGGAGCTGAGAGCACTGCTGATAGATGTACTTAAGCCCATGCTAATCGGGCAATATGAATTAGACGAAGCTATTCGACGTCTCGGAGCCGGTATGAAGAAGATTGAAGAAGAGTACGGAAAGAAAAAGTAACGGTGGCATGGCAAAGGGAATAGACCGCCCAGGGAAACCAGGAATGGTTTCCCTGGGTCTCTTCATAAATGGAATAAAAGGTTTACTCAGTAGATTTAGTCTATGGGTGGAAAGGCTGTCGGAAGAGCAGTTTTGTTTTCTCCTATTGAGTCCCCTTCTCCTATTACTTGCTGTAATAATCGGGGTTCCTCTCCTTAGAACAATTTGGGTGAGCTTTCACCAGTATCTGCCAACTAAACCCTGGTTAGAGTATAAATTTATCGGGCTGGTCAATTACATCTTTCTGTTGAAGGATCCTATTTTTTTAGCTGCTCTTCTTCATTCTTTTTACTTCACGGTTCTAAATATTGTTTTTATACTCCTGTTTGCCATGGTCGGTGCTTTTCTTGCCTCTAAACAAACCAAAGGAAAGGCTATTATCAGAACCGCCCTTCTGGTACCTTGGGCTACTCCTATTGCTATTGCTGGCATGACCTTTAGACTAATGTATAGTAGTGAACATGGGGTTATTAACTATCTGTTGAAGACAGGAGGATTCATAGAGGAATACATTCCTTGGTTGCTCTCTTACTCCCACGTATTTGACTGGATGTACTCGGCGATAGCTATGAATGCTATTATTGTAGCAGCAGTATGGCGAAATATCCCCATCAGTACATTACTACTGCTTGCGGCTCTGGAGTCGATACCATCGGAATATTATAAGGTAGCTAAGGTAAATGGTGCAAACACCTGGCAGATCTTTCGGCACATTACCTTTCCTCTTATTATGCCAGCTATGACGGTAGTGGTTCTGTGGCGAGCGATTACAGCAATGAGGATATATGGGATTATTGAGACCATGACCGGGGGAGGACCAGGGAGACTCACCGAGACCCTGCAGCTGTTAACGATAAGGACCTTTTACACTGAGAAGAACATTGGAAAAGGAAGCGCAGTTGCTACGTTGACCATGATATTTACTTTTCTCATTATCTTGGCTTATCTGGCATTCATTCAATATATGGAGAAAAGAAGAAAGTGATCTTGGAAAGAATAAAGGCGGCACGAAGATTGATTCTTCAGGGGGATGGCTCGAAGCTTTATAGAGTAGCATTTTGGATGCTTGTGTCCATCTTTGTTCTTCAGGCTTTGTTTCCGGTTTACTGGTTATTTGCGTCGTCAGTCAAGCATCCTTCGGAACTGTATAATCGTATCCAATACCTTATACCGAGGAATATAGACCTTACCCCATATTTAGAGATCTGGAGGTTTATGAACTTTGAAAGATACCTCTTAAATAGCGTCATCATCTCTGGTGTAACCACGATTATTATCCTATTTGTTGGAAGTTTGGCAGGGTATGTTTTTGGTAGAGCTCGCCTTAGAGGGAAGATGTTCATAATGCTTATGATTCTGGCACTTTCCATGTTTCCTCAAGTATCCTTCCTTTTCCCGCTATTTGAAGCATTTTCGCGATGGGGTTTGTTAGATACTCATCTGGCTATGATCTTGGCAGACTCGGCTTATCTGCTGCCAATAGCAGTTTGGGCTCTTCAGGCTTTCTACAAACAGATAACCCAAGATCTGGAAAAAGCTGCTCGAGTTGAAGGATGCACGAGGATTGAAGCTCTTTGGAAAGTAATTGTTCCCCTAGCTCTGCCGGGTTTTATTTCGGTAGGGTTAATGACATTTATACTGACCTACAATGAGTTTTTCTTTGCTAACATGTTCAGTCATACCGAGGCGTCTCAGCCTGCTCCGATTGGCATATTTCGATTTGCGGTTGGGTATTATCAGCCCTGGGAATTGGTGACCGCAGCCTCGGTTGTCTCCATGATTCCCATATTGCTCGTTATCTTATTAGCTCAAAAACAGATAATACGAGGATTGGTTGCAAGAACAGGGGAATGAAGAATGGAAGCTAGACTCGAAAATTTGACCAAAAAATACGGCAAGATAACAGCGGTCAAAGATTTTAATTTGAAGGTTAACGGTGGAGAATTGATGACCTTACTAGGGCCCAGTGGATGTGGTAAATCTACAACTCTTTATTGTATAGCCGGTCTCGAACAGCCAGATCAGGGGAAAGTTTTCATAGGGAAAAGAGAGGTCACCCATCTTCCTCCCAAGGACCGAGATGTAGCCATGGTTTTCCAGAGTATTGCCTTATTTCCTCATCTTTCAATCAAAAACAACATTGCTTTTGGGCTGCGGATGCAGAGGAAATTTTCTGAGGAGCAGATTTTGGAAAAAGTAAAAGATGCTGCCCACCTGCTTAGAATTGAACATTTGCTTGAAAGAATGCCTCGTGAGTTAAGTGGAGGGCAGCAACAGCGAGCAGCTATTGGTAGAGCAATTGTGCGAGATCCTTCGGTTTTTCTAATGGATGAGCCCTTTGCTAACCTAGATGCGCGATTGAGAATAGAACTCCAAACAGAGTTACGTAGATTAAACCAAAAGCTTGGAGCAACGATAATTCATGTAACCCATGATCAGAATGAGGCAATGTCAATTAGTGATCGAATTGTTGTTATAAATGAGGGAAAGATCCAGCAAATAGGAACTCCTATGGAGGTGTATTTTAGACCCAAAAATATATTTGTTGCTAGATTTATTGGGAATCCCCCTATGAACATCTTTAGTGATTGTGAATTTAAACTCAAAGAGGGAAAATGTCTAGTTCTTGTGAATAAAGAGTTTAAAATCCCGCTGTCCCCTAGGTTAACCCAGATTATTAAGGAAAGTAATATAGATAAGGTAATAATTGGAGTAAGGCCAGAAGATATTTGTATAGTGAAAGCTAATCAAAGATCGCCAAGAGGATATATAGGCAGCTTGAAGATGAGTGTTGAGGTAATAGAGAAATTTGGTCGAGAGATAGTGGTACATTTTGGAAAGGATAGAATAAGATTGAGAGGAGTGTTTCCTCCCCTAGAGGTAGAGGAGCTTGGGGTTGGAGATCAAATTTTCCTTGCTTTTAGAGAAAAAAATGTCTATTTGTTTGATTCTACTACAGGTAAAAGTTTACCTTCATAAAGAAATCTATCCCGAATTATGAGTGTTTTCCAGGGCTTCAGCGGTGACTTGATTACGGTAGAGCTCTTAAAGAAAGGTAGAGAGTATGACATGGTTCAAATTTCTTCTCGAGGAGATTAGTTCTTTCTTATGATCATCCTGCAATTTTTTTGACGGTTACCTTTCGTAATGAATAATACCAGAATATCCAACCAAACTATGGCTAGAGGCAAAGTAGATAAGATCAAAAAACAGGAGGAAAGTTGATGAACCTTATTGTGATTATGCTGGATAGTTTGAGGCAGGATCATCTGGGATGCTATGGGAATACATGGATAAAGACGCCCAATATAGATAAATTTGCTAAGGAGAGTATCCTCTTTGAAGAGGCTTACACCGAAGGTCTTCCCACCATTCCGGCTAGAACTGAGCTTTTCACTGGATGTAGTAGCCTTCCCTACCGACCCTGGCAACCCTTAACCAAAGAGGATGTAACTATCTCAGAGATATTGAGAGATTATGGCTACACCTCAGCCTTGATTGCTGACACCTACCATTTATTTAAACCTGATATGAACTTTCATCGAGGATTTAGCTGCTTTCGTTGGATAAGGGGACAGGAGGCAGACCCTTACGCATCAGGCCCTTTAAATAAAGATATCAATGATTATATAAAGCCAGTCATGAAAGGCAATCCTGTGGAAGGGATGCTTGAGCAGTATTTGAAAAATACCGAACATTGGCAAAAAGAGGAAGACTATTTTGCCGCCCAGGTCGTACAGGAGGCAGTAAAGTGGTTGGAACGCAATAAAGGTGAGGAAAAGATCTTTCTTTGGGTGGACTCCTTTGATCCCCATGAGCCCTGGGATCCTCCTTCTCCCTTTGACAAGATGTACACCGATCCTAATTATAAAGGTCCAAAATTAATCCATCCCCAATATGGAAAAGTTGACTGGATGAGTGATGAGGAGCTAAAATATGTGAAAGCTCTATATGCAGGAGAGGTAAGCTTTGTGGATAAGTGGGTGGGATACCTTTTAGAGAAGATAAAAGATTGTGGTCTTTATGATAACTCTCTTATAGTACTCCTCTCCGATCATGGACATCCTCATGGAGATCATGGCTCCATAATGAAGACCCCGGATAATCTATACGGTGAGCTTATAAGAATACCTCTTTTCATTCATCCTCCTGAGGGACTTTATGCAGGGAAAAGGATTGATACTCTCATTCAAATGCCTGATGTTCTTCCTACCATCCTGGAGGCAATGGATCTCAAAAAAGAGACCCAGGCTATGTCCGGGAAAAGCTTCTGGCCCGTTGTTAGGGGAAAAAAGGAGAAGATAAGAGATTTTATCATAACCGGTTACCATGAATCATATCATCGGTGTATCCGAGATAAAGAGTGGAGCTTAATTGTTCACCCTGAAGGGGAGAAAAATGAACTTTATAACTTAAAGGAGGATTCTAAAGAAACAAAAAACCTCATCGACGAGTATCCGGAAAAAGTAGAGGAGTTTTTATCCCATCTTGGCAGGTATTTCACCCTTAAAGTAAAAGAGATAAACAGAACCTTCTCCCAGAAAACAAAGATGCTGCAGCTTCAGTATGAGTTATCTCACACTTCAGTGAGGTAGTTCTTACAATATGAGGGGTCATGTCCATCTTTTCCTTTCAGCTCCACCAAGGCACACTCCAGCAAAGCTGGTGAATATAATAAAGAGCATATCGAGGAATGAGATTTTGTATGAGTTCCTACATCTAAGCGGAAGATGCTGCAGCAGAAAACTCTGGGCTGATGGATACTCTATCGCAAGCAGATAGGAGATAAAGTAGCAGTAGCTGATTTTCGAATTTTGCGAAGGGCACATTAACGAACTAGGGAGAAGCATGGTATGGCACGCGTAAAAAAATGTATACTACTAGGACTCGACTCTGCGAATTTGAACTTAGTGGAAAGATTTGTGAAGGAAGGTTACCTCCCTAACATGAAGTTCCTTATGGAAGAGGGAGCAGTCTCAGAAACTTTTCCTTCTATCCCCACAGGTACAGCTATGAACTGGACCTGTATTGCAACGGGAGCCAACGTAGGTACTCACGGTATTGTGGAGATGACCCTTCATCTTCCCGGAACTCCTCTTTTTGAGAAGTTTCAGTCTTTCACGACAGAAAAATGTCAGGCAGAGTATATATGGAACGCAGCAGAAAGACAAGGAAAGAAAGTAATCCTCCTGCGTTATACAGCCTCGTGGCCTCCCACTATAAAAAAAGGTCTACAGGTTGAAGGAGTGGGAAATCCAGATTGGAACCCTTTCCAAATTGCCCCCAGACTCGGATTTTCCACAGAGAAGATGCGAGAAAGAAATATGGAAGCCTATGGGGCAGGACCTAAGGAGATAAGCTGTGCCTATAAGGTAGAGTTTAAGGAGGCACAGAGATGGGGAAACAGGCCTTCTTCAAACTCTCCTCCGCTAGAGACCATACTAAAGATCCGTCCTCCGGGGGGAGAAGAGAAAGCATTTTATGCTCTGGTTATAGATAGCAAAGGTGAGGGTTACGACAGACTTTTCCTCTCAGAGGAAAAAGATATAGAAAAAGCTTTATGTAGCATAACTGAAGGGGAGTGGAGCAACTTTTTGAAGGCAGAATTTACCACCAGTAAAGGAAAAGAGGAAGGGAACTTTCGTATGAAACTCATTGAGCTTTCCAAGGATGCGAAAAGGTTTCGTCTCTACTTTAGCCAGATCTTTCCCTCCACGGGGTGGACTTATCCAGATAGTCTTGCCAGAGAGCTCACAGAGCATATCGGCCGACCGTATCAGCTTCTCTGTGATATTTACAGTCCTATATTGGGAGGATGGATAGATTCAAAAACATATCTAGAGGAGCTGGAGAATCAAATGAGCTGGTTGGCAGAGGCAGGAGAGTATCTTATGAAGAATAAGGACTGGGATATGCTCTTTGCCCAGTGGCACGGAATAGATTACACTGATCACTGCTATCTTGGAGGAATGGACCCGGAAAGTTCTGCCTACAAGGAGCAAAGGGCAACAGAATGTGAAGAGGTCATCCGTAGAGTCTATCAGATGGCGGATGTCTACTTAGGAAGACTTATGAAAGCAGCTGGAGAAGAGGCCCTTATCTTAGTTGTCTCAGACCATGGACATATGGCTCCAAGGAAGGTATTTCACTGCAATAACTTTTTGGCGAGAGAAGGTCTTATAGCTTACAAAGAGACTGAGGATGGTAACCTGAAAGTTGACTGGTCCAAAACTAAAGTCTTTTCTCCCTTTGGTTCGTATATTTATGTTAACCTCGCCGGACGAGAAAAAGGAGGGGTTGTAGACCCTAAACATTACGAGAAGATAAGAGAGAAGGTTATCGACCTTTTCCGAAATCTCAAAGATCCAGAAACTAGAGAGAATGTCGTAAATATGATCTTGAAGAAGGAAGAGGCCGCGTTTTTTGGTCAGCACGGAGATAGAGTGGGAGATATCGTATATACTCTAAATCCAAAGTACAACGATGAGACAGCTTGGATACTCACTAAAGGACTGCCTGTTATTGAGGATCCTCCCTATGAGTCTGAGGAAGGCATTTATCCCTTCGCTGGCGTCCACCATACCTATCTTCCGTCTTCTAGGCAGAACTTGGGGACGATGAAAGCAATTCTTTTCATAAAGGGTCCAGGTGTTAAAAAGGGATATCGACGTAAGGTTCCAGCGAGAACTATAGATGTGACACCAACTGTAGCTTATCTTGTAGGCATACACCCACCGGGAAATGCAGAGGGGTTAGTACTTTACGATGTAGTGGAGCAAGAAGAATGAATTTTGAATATCTGCTACCCAGAACAGAGTTAATGTCTGGTAAAGGAGTGCTGGAAAATATAGAAGACAGGGTAAGCAAAAGTAGTCATAAACTACAGATGGAGAAGAAAATGACATTTCGGTACCTATTTCCTCGAACTAACCTCATATTTGGAGAGGGAGCGCTGGAAAGTCTCGGTAAAGAGACAAGAAAACTGGGTAAATCTGTCCTACTGGTTACAGGTAGAAAAAGCATGCAGAGATTGGGATTCTTGGACAAAGCAAGAAAATATCTGGAGCAAGAAGGGCTTAAGGTATTCCATTATGGGAAGGTAGAACCCAATCCCACCGTAGATATAGTGGATGAAGGGGCTAAATTGGCTTTACAAAACCACTGTGAGGTGATAGTGGGCATGGGTGGAGGTTCGGCTATGGATTCGGCAAAAGCAATAGCAGTAGTGGCAGGGCACTCTAAAAGTAGCCCCTGTTCTATCTGGGATTTCTCAATAACGCAGGATGAACCACTATCTATAACCGAGGCCACATTACCCGTAGTTGCTGTGACTTCCACCTCAGGCACCGGAAGTCATGTAACCAGATATGCTGTGATTAGCAACCCCGAGACGCGTGAAAAGCCAGGTTTCGGTTCAGAGTATATGTATCCCCGGGCATCCATTGTAGATTTAAATATAGCAAAAAATATGTCTCCAGCGCTAACTGCTCGTACAGGATTTGATACCTTGGCCCATGTTTTGGAGGCTTTTGTATCCAGGGAGGGTAATCCTATTGTAGATAGCTACTGCTTGAAGGTGATTGAACTTGTCTTCAGTTATCTTCCTGCAGCCTACCGGGAAGGAGATAACATGGAGGCAAGATTCAACATGGCCCTCGCTGATACCTACGCGGGTTGGGCTATTGCCACCGCATCTGCAGCTCTTCCCCACGCTATGGCTCATCCGATAAGTGGACATTATTCCAATGTCGATCATGGGGTGGCCTTAGCTGCCATCTCCTTTAACGTCATGGAGTTTAACATCGATAATGGAGATAAAAAAACTGTGCATAAATACTGTCAGATAGCTAAAACTATGGGTCAATCGATTCGTGGATACAGTAAGGAGAAGGCAAAAAAGAGCATCCAGGCAGTAAAGGAGCTACTGAAAAAGGTGGGTTTGAGAGTAAATCTTAGTCAATTGGGGATCGATCAAAATGAGATTTCGAATATGGCCCAAGGTGCGTTTAAAACTATGAGGAGAGGTGTAGAAAACAACCCTGTCCCAGCAACTGAGGAAGATGTGAAGCAAATTTATCACTGGTCTTTCTAAATACAGGCAAGGACTTAATATAGCTTTTCTGCCGATCACAGGGTATAGTAGATAAACAACTACACCTCTCTGGTGTTGGTTTTCTAATAGCCGCATCCTAAGATAAAGTTTTGAGAGAACAAAGTTTAAAAAAATTAAGGTTTTTGTTATCACAAGAAGATAGGGGGCAAAAATAGAAATTGAGGAGAGGTAAAAGGGATATCTAAAAAGAGGTCCATAAACTGACGAGGTGATAAAGCAATTTCCGAGAGGTTGGGAGAACACGATCTGGCTTGGTGGAACAAAAGCTAGAAAATAAGGCTAGGAGGGAGGTGAGAGATAAGGGGCCGGGCTAGCTTGGGACAAAAAATTTTCCAAGGGGTCTCTGGTAATCAAAATTTCCTTGGAGAATTTGACGGCGAATTGAACCATGTCTGTATATAGGAGGCAAAGTAAATGAAACTGAGGAGAATAAAGAAACGACAGTTAATAAGGTTGGTCTTAATAGTAGGTTTTAGTTTAACTTTAACGTTGGTTACCGGGATGGCCGGATTTGCCCAAGATAAGATCAGTCTGATATTCCGGCAAAACGATTCTCCGGCTGATGCTGCTGGCCTATCAGAAGCTGTGCAAGAGTTTGACCGGAAGCATCCTAACATCAAAGTCCGATATGAGGTAGTACCCTGGTCAGATGCTCTCACTCAATTTGTCCGGGAAGCGGGAGTTGGTGGAGGCCCCGACGTGCTCCAGCTTGCTTTTGTATGGACAATGGACCTGGCCAAGGCTGGTACATTGGTCAAACTCAATCCTTTGTTCGAGAAATATCCACTACCGAGGGGAATTGATGATTTTGTCGCGCTAGAGCTTGGAAAGATCAGTGATGATGTCTATGGAATCCCTTGGACCACTGATACTTTCGCGATGATATATCGAAAAGATTTCTTTGCCAAAGCGGGTATTATTGGCTTTCCCGACGATTCCTGGTCTCATTTTAAAGAGGTGGCAAAGAAACTGACCGAAGATCGTGATGGAGATGGAGTAATAGATCGATACGGCTTTGCTTTTCCAGCCGGCAGTGGCCCTACCGGGGGAATGTGGTTCTTGGTTAACTACTTTATTTGGAGTCACGGATACACCTTTATGAAACAAACCGGCGATGGCACCTGGCAACTGGGAGTTGATGCGGAGGCAATTGCGGAAGCCATGCGGTATTTCAACAGTTTCTTTGAGGAAGGTATTTCCCCACGATCCTTGATCGCCATCGACTCCTGGGGAGACCCCGAGATACTCCATGGACTGGCCAAAGGTGACTTTGCTATGGGATTTATGCCCCCTCAATCATTTCGTGCAGCAATGGACGCTAATCCCCAGGCAGCCCTAGCCTCTGCCCAGGTTCCGGCAGGCAGGGTGACTCGACGAACCCACTTGGGAGGACGCACTCTGGCCATCAACAAGAATACCAAGCATCTAAAGGAAGCCTGGGAACTTCTAAAATGGATGTGCTCTGAGCATGTATTTGAAACCTATTACCGACAACAATTCTCCGCCCAAAAAACGCTTCTGGGAAGAGTTAGCTATGGATCTGAATACGAGGGATATGTAAAACTCATACCGCAAGCACAGACATTCTATGAGTATATTATCTCACCGGTTCGAGTACAGACAATGTGGTCCCTTACCAACCGTGAATTCGCTGCGGTTTATTCGGGTCAGAAGTCAGTAGAAAGAGCAAGCAAGGATCTCCTAGAGGCTATTGAGGAGACATTGCAAGAGGCAACTGGGAAATCCTAGAGCTTGCAAGAAAAGGGTGTAAGTGAGAATAAAAAGGACACAGGGGGGGCTAGAGATGGGGAAAAGTAATAATCTCTGGGGAAGACGGCATAGGTCGCATCGACCCAGATTTCACGCCTATGGGTTGATTTTGCCCGCCATAGCCCTCCTGGTTTTCTTTTTCTTCATCCCTTCCCTGTATAATATAGGGCTCAGTCTGCATAAGATTAGCCTTTTTGAGACTGCCAAGGGAAGGGGAGAATTTGTCGGTCTTGAAAACTTCATCAAGCTCACGGAGGATCCTGCGTTTTATAATGCTCTCAGGAACACAGTGTTGTGGCTCACAGGGGCCACTGTGGTTCTTCGGCTTCTGCTGGGCCTTGGACTGGCACTGCTTTTAAATTCCAAGGCCTTAAAGCGATGGTACCTGGCCGGAGTGGGGCGCATACTTATTTTTATACCCTGGGGAGTTCCTCCCGTGGTGGCGGTAACCATTTGGAAGTGGATGCTTCATAGCAGATACGGAGCGGTCAATTTAACTCTTCAGAACCTCGGATTGATACGTCAGCCGATATTTTTCTTAACCGATATTTCTGTGGTCTGGATATCCATTATTCTAATAGTGGTCTGGCGAGAGCTACCGTTCGCCGTGGTCAGTTTTCTTGCTGGGCTTCAATCCATCCCGCAGGAGTTATACGAAGTTGCGAGAATCGATGGAGCGGGCTGGTTCCATGAACTTCGTTATGTCACATTTCCTCTTCTGAAACCAACTATCACCATCGTAGGTTTCATGATCACAATCTGGACATTTAACAATTTTGTTTACGTGTGGCTCTCTACCCGAGGAGGTCCAGGTAATTTTACTCATGTACTTGGGACCAATGTGTATTTCGAGAGCTTTGTCAATTACAAGGTAGGGTACGGGGCAACCTTTGGGGTCATAATGACGATGATAATGATGGGATTCGCATTGGTATATTTTAGTACCCTTTTCAAACGAAGTATAACTGCATGATATGGAGAGAAGAGAATTGTCTTCAAGGATCCGTGATCTACCAGTGGTAGTAGTAACTTTTGCCATCATTGGAATGATACTATTCCCTTTCTTCTGGATGATTATTAGTTCTCTAAAGCCTTCCACTGAATTATTAACCAGGGAACTCCAATTGATTGGTCGCCAGTTAACCTTGGAAAATTACCAGGGAATCCTTGAGGCTGGATTTTTTCGCTTCGTTCTAAACAGCGTATTTGTGTGTACAATTGCTACTATTATTTGTGTGTGCTTCATCTCTTCGCCAGCGGCTTACGCCATTTCCCGCTATCATTTCCCGGGGAGAAGTTCAATATTGGCCATGGTCGGTTTTACACAAATGTTCCCTTGGGTGATCTTAGTTACCCCCGTTTTTATGATATTTTGGGCCCTTCGCCTTGTGAACTCTTATGTGGGTTTGATAATTGTCTATATCGCCATTACGGTACCTTTCTCCATATATATGCTATTAGGTTACTTTGAGACAATTCCCAAAGTCTTGGATGAGGCAGCCGTTGTCGATGGTTGCTCAGTGCTGGGCGTCATTTTTCGAGTAATTTTGCCCATATCCCTACCGGGTTTAGTTGCAACCTCAGCATATACATTTGCAGTAACCTGGAACGAGTTTGTGTTTGCGTTAACCTTGATGACCCAGACTGAGAAAAAGACTGTACCGGTGGGGGTAGCAAACTTTCTTGGGCAGTATACAACGGATTGGGGAGTAGTGATGGCTGCCTCAGTTGTGGCTACTGTCCCTACCGTTATTTTCTTCCTTTTACTGCAGCGGCATTTAGTTGAGGGGCTTGCTGCAGGAGCTGTTAAGCAATGATATGCTGTTACAGCGATAGAAAGACAGGGCTAAACACCTATCCTGACTTCCCGTTCTTTGCAAGGCCTTGATGGAAAATTCAATGTGATTTGATTTTCTTTGAAGCTTCATAATTCTTTGTCAAATCGGAAACTTTCTGCACGCAATTAGACAAGCAAGATACGGGTCACCTTGACTCCTGTCCTCCATAATTTGTAATCAGCTATTTTATGGTAACAAGCATTGGAGTTCATTTTCAGGATAACTTTTGCTAAAATTTTGCATTTGTAAAAGGGAATTGCCAGTTTTAATAGAGTAATGCTCTTCACTCAAAGGATAATAGGAAGGCTGATAATTTTAAACAAAGCTATACGAGGAGGAAAAAAGGATGAATGTGGTGCTCATAATCATCGATACCTTGAGGCAGGATCATGTGGGCTGTTATGGAAACAGGTGGATTAAAACGCCTTATCTTGACTCTTTAGCTGAAGAGTCGGTACTTTTCACCCATGCTTATCCAGAATCACTTCCCACTCTACAGGTACGAAGAGTCCTACAGACAGGTTGCCGTATCTTCCCCTTCCTAGGTTACAAGGCTTACAAGGGGAACCTCTTTGTTGGTACGCCTGGCTGGGGGCCTGTTTCTGAGGAACGAGATACCATTGCTGAAATTCTGCAGCGCCATGGCTACCGCACAGGGCTCATAACTGATACTTATCATCAGTTTAAGCCCTCGGAGAATTTTCACCGCGGTTTTTATGAGTGGGCCTGGATAAGAGGTCAGGAGAGCGATCCTTATCGCTCCGGACCTTATCCATCTCAGAAAGAGATTGAAAGATACATCCCCCAAAACTTAAGGAAAAGAGCAAAGGGAAGTGGGAGCGGAAAAAAGTTTACTGATTTTATTGGTAAGTATTTAACTAATGTAGCTGATAGGAGCTGCGAAGAGGATTATTTCCCCGCCCAGGTCTTTAGAGAAGGAGTCAGGTGGCTGGAGCGAAATCAAGATGCGGAAAAGTTTTTCCTCGTCCTTGATTCTTTTGATCCTCACGAGCCCTGGGATCCGCCTATTTATTATCGGAAAATCTACGATCCCGATGATGATACCACTGATTTTTTGTCTTCCCTTTATGGTCGAGCTGATCAGCTTAGCAGCCGAGTATTAAAACGTCTCCGGGCAAACTATGCCGGAGAGGTGACCTTAGTGGATCGTTGGCTGGGCTATTTTCTAGAAGAGATAAGAAATTTGAACCTCATGGAAAATACGCTCATCGTCGTAATATCCGACCATGGGCACTGTATTGGTGAACATAATCTAGTAGGAAAACAAGGCCATCCCATGTCCCGGGAGATCGCCGATTTGGTTTTAATGATCCGCTATCCCGCTGGAGAAGGGGCTGGCACAACCTGTGAGAGCCTGATTTATAACTATGACCTACCCCCCACCATCCTTGCCCGATTAGGGATAGAGCCAGAAAAGCCCATGGATGGCAAAGACATCTGGCCTTTAGCCTTAGGTAAAGGAAAAGAGATGTATGATCACGTCACCTGTGGTTGGGGACCGTTTGTTATGGTTCGTGATAAACACTGGTGGTATAACGCTTATCTTTGGGGGGAGGCCCCCCTTCTTTATGATTTAGAGACTGATCCCAAACTGGAAAAAAATATTGCCAAAGAACATCCTAATATCTGTGAGCGGATGAAAGATCTGGCAATTGCCGTTGCCGGTGGCAAGGTTCCAGAGTTCTTGAGGAAGTTAAAGGGTGAGCCCGGATGTACCCCGCTTTTGGTAGAGTAGGAAAAGTGTTCACAAACTGGGGCCTTTTGATATAATGTCGTCTGGCATTTAGATAAATAGAGCAACTATTTACCGGAAAGATCGCAGAGTGCGCAGAGATGAATCAAAAAGAAAAACTTAAAAGTATAAGCATTCAGCGTTCAGTAGGTTGCTGATTGCTGAAAGCTGATAGCTGAAGACTTTATTCTTAGCGTTCTCGGCGTGCTCTGCGGTGAAATATGATAAGGCTGAATAATTGCTAAATAGATGGCTATTTTAACTACACTTTTACCCGGAGATAATGGAATCATTATTTTCCTCGGTTTAATTTGCCTCGGTTTTATTATTGGAGTTCTTTCAGGGATGTTTGGGGTGGGGGGTGGATTTTTGATGACTCCTATGCTTAATGCTGTTTTTGGCATTCCCTACA
>JBHIAL010000002.1:0-33372 GCA_046758525.1 bacterium | reverse complement strand
ATGACCATTGATGATGAGCACATCTATATCGATGAGGCAATCTCTGGTTCAATTGTTAATCGACCAGGGCTAGAAGCACTACAAAAGGCTCTTGAGAATAAAAAGTTTGACGCTGTAGTGGTGGATGATTTATCACGCCTATCAAGAAGTAATCATCAAATGCTCACACTGGTTCTCAAATTTGATTATCATCAGGTAAAGATTATATCCGTTTCTGATGGCATCGTCACTGGTGAAGAGGACTCCAAACTGGGCATTCACATCCGTGGACTGATAAATGAGCTCTACCTTGACGACCTTAGAAAAAAGACAATGCGTGGCCTGGAAGGACAGAAACTAAGGGGATTCAGTACCGGTGAAAATGTATATGGGTATTATCCTAGGCCGGTAGGGGAGTTAAAATTGAACAAAAGAGGGCAAGCCAAATACGAAGGGATGGTTCATCAAAACTGGCGGAGGGGCTGGGACTCGAACCCAGACGGGCATCGCTGCCTTTCACCGGTTTTCAAGACCGGCTCCTTGCCAATTCGGACACCCCTCCTATGGCTTCTCGATCCACTTTTCTCCCTGCATGTAGGGGCGCAAGACCTCTGGGATGAGGACACGGCCATCTCGATTTTGAAAATTCTCCAGAATGGCCACTACCGTTCTACCTATAGCTAGACCCGATCCATTCAGAGTGTGCAGGTAATGGGTGGATTTATTGGCTTTGGCTCTGAACTTTATGGAGGCTCTTCTGGCCTGGTAATCTTCGAAATTGGAGCAGGTAGATATCTCCAGAAATTTTTCCTGACTGGGAAGCCATACCTCAATATCGTAACCAAAAGCAGCGGCAAAGCCGAGTTCCTGGCCACATAATTTCACTACCCGATAAGGAAGCTCCAGCCTTTTTAATACCTCCTCGGCTTCCGAGGTTAATTTCTCCAGTTGCCCATAGGAGGTCTGAGGAGTGGTAAATTCTACCAGTTCAACTTTGTTAAACTGATGCTGCCTGATTATTCCCTGAATCTTCTTGCCATAAGTGCCTGCCTCTCTCCTAAAGCAGGGAGTGTAAGCGACATATGACAGGGGAAGATCTTCTTCATCCAGAATCTCCTCCCGGTAGAGGTTGGTCACCGGGACCTCAGCCGTAGGAACCAGATAATAATCTTCCTTCTCACATCGATAAAGGTCATCCCGAAACTTGGGGAGCTGCCCTGTTCCCATGGTGGCAGCAGAATTGGTCATAAAGGGAGGTAAAAGCTCCTCATACCCTCGGCTGATGTGAAGATCCAACATAAAATTAATAAGAGCTCTCTCGAGGCGAGCACCTAATCCCCTATAGAGGACAAATCCGCTTCCGGTCATCTTAGCTGCCCTTTTGAAATCAAGCACTCCCAGGCTCTCACCCAATTTCTGGTGGTCTTGGGGGGAAAAATCAAACCTAGGGGGTGTTCCCCACCTCCTTACTTCCACATTTTCAGAACCTCCAGGAACATCTGGATGTAGCCGATTAGGAAGATTGAGGAGAAAATTTCTGGTCTCCTCATCATACTTTCTTTTTTTTTCTTCGAATTCTGCTATTCTTGCTGAGACCTTTTGCATCTTCTGGATTATCTCCTGAGGGTTCCCGTTTTCTTGCCTCAATTTTCCTATTTTTTTAGAATAGACATTTTGTCGGTGTCTTAATTCATCGAACTTTTGAATGAGGTGCCTTCTCTGGCTATCCAGGGAGAGAAATCTATGGAGGTTAATCTGCATTCCTCTTTTTTTTAAACCCTCCTTCACCTCATCAAGATTATCCCTTACCCATTTAGCACTGAGCATCTTTCACCTTTGGTCGATTACTCCTCACCAAATTTGTCTTTAACTATCTTCGCCAGAGCTTGAACAGCCTCGGCAGCATCTGGTCCTTCTGCTTTGACGCTGATCTTGCTACCCTTAGGGGCGGAGAGTAACAAAAGACTCATAATACTCTTTCCATTAGCTTCCTGACCATCCTTTTCGATCCAAATATCAGATTTGAACTTACTGGCGGTCTCCACTAACATGGAAGCTGGCCTAACATGTAAACCTATTTTGTTAGTTATCTCAACCTCTTGTTGCACCACAAGAGTCCCCTTTTTTGCTAAAAATGATCGGCACCTATAATAATCTCAAAGTATCTTGTAAGCCAAAATAAGCTCACAGTCTAGAAAGAGTCAAAGACTTTTATCTGGCTCGAAAAAATAAAATCAGCATCCGAAGCCAGTAGGAGGCTCTTTTAAGGCCATCAACTACCTTACGGGAGATAGTCTAGAGGATTTACCGGCTCTACAGTTCCTACTTTGCGAACCTCAAAATGAAGGCAAGGAACCTTCACAGGCCCCGTGATTCCTACTTTTGCGATAGGCTCTCCTTTCTTTACCTTGTCGCCGCTGCCTACCAGTGAAGAGGATAGATACGTATAGACAGTAATTAGGTTTTCCTTTTTATGTTTAATCATCAGTAAGTTTCCCAGCTCTTTCTCATATCCGGCAAGCTCAACTACTCCGTCAGCAGGGGCAACAATGGTAGTTCCTTCAGGAGCAGCGATATCTATTCCTTTATTTCCTTTATCTCCAAAATAACCGATTACTTCTCCCTCCACCGGCCAAAGGAAAGATAATTTTTCCTCTGGTGTATCTAGAGGTTTTGGCTGACTCACAACTTTTTTTTCTGGTAAACGATAATCAGGGATTTTTTTTGACTTACCCAAAGAAGCCGGCGGGCGTGATACAGTGACATCCCTGGTTAAGACCTTGGGGGAAATTTTTATCTTCAGTGCCTTTTTGGCCCGGGGGATGAAAAGTTTTTGACCTGGCACAAGATTGTCAGGATTGGTTAACCTGTTAGCCTCAATAATTTCCTCTTTGCTTACTCCGTATGTCTTCCCATAAGTTCTGGCAATGAGTAATAACCATTGGTGCTCCTTGACCACGTGCCACACGCCTTTTAGGGGAATGATGAGTTTCTGTCCAGGGTAAATAGTGGTCCCAGCTAGGCCATTGATCTTTTTGATCTCTTGCCAAGAGACTCCGAACTTCCTCCCCAGGTCCACCAGAGAATCTCCCTTCCTCACCAAATAATTTCGAACTGCCAACTCAGGAATGATGAGTTTCTGTCCAGGGTAAATAGTGGTCCCAGCTAGGCCATTGATCTTTTTGATCTCTTGCCAGGGGACTCCGAATCTTTTCTCTAGTTTCACAAGGTGATCCCCCGGTTTTACGACATAATTGCGGGCAGGGGAGGATTCCGGAAAGAAAATCAGCACCAAGGCAGCTGCCAGAACACCTATCAGAATGGCCACCGTGCATATTTTTCGCTTCTCACTCACTCTCTCGAGCATACTCCTTCCCTCTCTAGCGTTCTGTCCAGCCTCGGGCATTTATATTAACAAGATAGACTTGCTAGCTCAGGACCAGTTTTCACCCCTCTGAGGTCTCGGGGCAAAGGGAAATGAAAACTCTAATCTTGCTCTAATCGGGATGGTGGGATTTGAACCCACGACCTCCTGCTCCCGGGGCAGGCGCGCTTACCAGACTGCGCTACATCCCGATATTCCTTACCAGAAAATTTTTATTCCTTTTAACCCCAGCAGACTCATCGATAGAACTATACCGCCAGCCAGGCAAACTCCTATGCAGATACCGACAAAAGAATACTTGATCTCCAGGGATAAAAGAAAGCTGACTAGAACCCCTGTCCAGGCTCCGGTGATGGGGAGGGGGATAGCTACCAGTAGAATAAGACCTCCAAATCCATATCGCCTTACTAAATCCTCTCTCTTTCGGGCTCTTTTCATGGTCCAGCTAAGAGTCTTTTCGGCTATTTTATATCGCCCCAGAAAGATAAATAGCCTTCTGAGTAGCAAGAGAAGAGGAAATACAGGTAATATATTGCCAGCCACGCTTATCAAATAAGCCCTCAGAGGAGAAAGTCCTTGTGATAAAGCAAAAGGAAGTCCTCCTCGCAGCTCCAAAATGGGGAGCATGCTTAAAAAGAAGGTTAAGCTCTCAGGTCTTGCCCACAAACTACTCGCTTCCAACATCCTCACTCCAACCGTACTTTCCTATCAGAGGGACAAAAACGCATCTCTCCACAGTTGAACTTCTCACCCGCCCCTTCTTTTTTCTAATTATCTTTAGTTCTTGGGAGTAGATATTACCCACTGGTATAACTATTATTCCCTCATCCTTAAGTTGACTTACCAAAGGCTGAGGCACTTGCTTAGCCCCGGCAGTCACCAGAATGCGGTCATAGGGAGAAAACTCCTCCCATCCCACCGTTCCATCACTGACAAAGATCTTAACCTTAGAATATCCCAGCTTTTTTAGAAGTGATTCTGCTTTTTGAGCCAGACTTTTTATTCTCTCCACACTATAAACTTCTTCACTCAGCTCTGCCAGAATTGCCGTTTGGTATCCTGAACCGGTACCGATCTCAAGAACTCTCTCACACCCCTTCAACTCCAGGCTCTGAGTCATTAGGGCAACCATATAGGGTTGAGAGATCGTCTGTCCCTCGCCAATGGACAATGGGAAATCTCCGTAGGCATCTTTGCGTAGATCGGAAGGGACAAATTTTTCCCGTTCTACCTTATAAAAAGCTGCCAGTACTGTCTCATCGCTAATCCCGCGGACGATGAGCTGTTCTTTTACCATCGCCTGGCGCAGCTTTTTGTAATCCAACCTCCCCCCCTTTGTATTCTATCACAAAAATCACTGCAGTCAATTTGTGGCCTTAATTAAGGCTCGGGGGATCTTTCTTTTTTAGTTTTCCTATCTTTTATTAAAATTCGTGAGAGAACAAGCTGAATAGACTTATTCTTTACTCCTTTCACCCTTTCTTTTATTTTCGCCAATTCCTCTTTTTCTAAACCAATCCTTATTTTGGGAGCTTTGGTTTTTCCTTTTCTCTCTTTCTTAACCTCTCCTAACCGAAAATAGATATTTTTGATCGATTCTCCTGCCAGTCTCTGATTTAACCTCGATATTATCTCATTCTTGAGGTAGGTGAGTTGAGTCAGCCATCCTGAACTATCCACTCTAACAAAGAGGTTTCCTTTTCTTACAAAAAGAGGAAAGCTGTGTCGGCTTATTTTCTCCCCCGTTACCTCCTCCCATAGCTTTAATGCCTTCACTTCTTTCAACTTCTTATCCAGGCTCAATTTATTAAAGACTCTCTCCAATACTTCACCGACCGGGGAGGGAAAACTGTTCCGTTTCATCTCTTTCTTTCTACCTTGTTATTCTTCACTTGATAAAGCCACCCCTCTTTGGTAAAAGATGGCTCAAACAAAGAAAGATGGGTCGTGGTAATAAATACCTGACTTTGCTGTCTAACCAGATCTAGTAGAAGTTTCTGCCTCTTAGGATCGAGCTCGGAGGCAACGTCATCTAGAAGAGTCACCGGACGCTCACCTTCTCTTAAGCTCACCAGACCAAGTTCGGCCAATTTTAAAGAGAGAGTTGCTATCCTCTGTTCTCCTTGAGAGCCAAAAGAGCGTAGGTTAACCCCATCGGCAAGAATAAGAAAATCGTCCCGGTGAGGTCCGATGAGGGTTGTCTGTAGTTCTAACTCCTTTTCTCTTCTTAGTTTTAACTCTTTGCCGAAAATCTCTATTAGCTCCTCTTCGCTTATGATTGGGGTAGGATCCTTTAAAAAAGAACATCTGTAAATCAGACCGATCTTAGAATCTCTCCCCATTACCCTTGGATAAATCTCTTTAAAAAAGAACTCTAGCTTTTCCAGCCCTTCTAGCCTCAGCTTAACTATCTTCGACCCTAACTCAACTAACTGTTCATCCCAAATATCTAGCTGTTGATTGATGGCTTTTCTGGTCTTATTCAGAGAAAAAAGATGATTTCTCTGAGAGAGAACTCTAAGGTATGAAGATCTCAGGTAGGAGTAGCGAAAATTAAACAAAGGAAGTTTAGCATCCAAAAAATCTCGTCTCTGTTGAGGGAAACCCTTAACTAGCCAGATATCCTCCGGGGAGAAGGTGACCATCCAGAGCCATTTAGTAGGATTTCTTAAACCTACCCGGTGCGAGTCTACCTTCCTCAGCTTAGAAATCTTCCGGTCAAGGAAAACCTCATACGTAAAAAGTCTCTCAGACTTAACCCCTTCTCCCTTTAGATAAAGACTAGATTGTCCCCACTTGATTAGCTCCTCATCGGTCTTGGTGCGATGAGATGTCCCGTGTCCCAGACAGTAAAGAGACTCCAGGAGATTGGTCTTACCCTCTCCATTATCTCCCCAGAAAAGATTTAATCGAGGAGAAAACTCTAAATCCAGACGTTCGAAGTTGCGAAAATTAGATGCAAATAGATTCTTTACCCACAACTCCTTTCCTTATCAAGAAAAACTCAAAAATTTTTCCTTCCATTGGCGCGGTAATTAGGGGTCAGGAATGAGTAGCCAGTAAATGAAATTTTATGATGTTGGTTAAACTTCCTCTGCCTCGAGTCTTACTGGCATCACCACAGTGATGTAGTCCTTACCTTCACTGGGTCGAATTAACCCGGGGCTTACGGGGTCTGTTAATTCGAGACGGATCTCCCCTTCCCCCAGGTTTTTAAAGACATCCAACAGATAGGTAGAATTAAAGCCTATTTCGATATCACCCTTCTCTTCCGGCCTTACCGCAACCTCCTCCCGTGCCCCACCCATTTCAGGAGCATTAGCACTTATATACAAAATGTTACCTTGCAATTTAAATTTGACCAGGCGTGACTTCTCGTCAGCCAAGAGAGAAACCCGTCTGACGGCACTATAAAGCTCGTCCCTGTCGGTGAGAATTGCTATGTTGTATTCAGTGGGAATCACGTCCCTATAGTTGGGGAACTTTGCCTCGACCAATTGAGAGATAAGAAGTACCGGTTCCATCTGAAAGAAGATCTGTCTTTGGCTTATTCCTATCTTTACTTCTTTTTCTTGACCCAGGATTCGGACCAGTTGCTGCAGTGCCGGTAAGGGAATAATAACCTCAGCCCGAATTTGTTCTGAAAGAGCTAGAGGGATGCGCATGAAGGCCAGGCGTCTTCCATCAGTGGCCACCATCTTTAGCTCCTTCTCTCCTACCTCGAGATACACCCCGTTTAAATTTTGACGGGTTTCGTCGCGGGAGGCTGCAAAAACGGTTCGCTGAATCATCTCTCTTAAGTTTTCTGAAGGGAGAGAGAAAGTCTGTTTTGCTTCCAGACTGGGAATTTCGGGAAACTCGTCTGAAGAAAGACCGAGAAGGTGAAAGGTTGCCTTCTCGCATCTTATAGTTGCTTTGGTATCTGCGGCATCTAGGTTTACCTGGAGAGGAGGGAGCTCTCTTAAGATATCGAGAATCTTATCCCCCGGTAGACAAATCTCACCTTCTTCCTGAACCTGGCCTGGGAAAGAAGACCGAATAGTAGTTTCGAGATTGGTAGCGGTCAGACTCACCCTTTCTTCCTTAGCTACCATCAAAACGTGGGTAAGTATAGGAAGTGTGATACTGGTTAAGGCGTTCTGCGCCACCCGCATCCCCTCCAAAAAATCCTCTCTCTTACAGATAAGCTTCACTCTTTTCTCCTTTGTTGATCTTGTTTCTCTGACTACCTGGCGATCAATTATTTATTTTATCAAAGTTCAGAGTTAATGCCGGATAAAGACTACCATAAACTCTATAATATTCATCGTAGACCTTCCTGTTGTTCCCACATCTATACCCATTAGGTAAGCCAACTAGCAGCTCCCAAAAAGGGCTCAGTGATTTTTGGGCTCGATCTAAATAATCGCTCTCTGAGTGTCCTTATCAAAGATATGTATCTTTTCTTGGTCGAAATCAACCCATAGGGGATCTCCGGGTCTGGCTTCGAAATCTGGATCTGTTTTGACCTTGAGAATATGACCTCCTAGTTTCAAACTGACGATATTTAAAGAACCCATAGATTCCATAACATCCATCTCGGCTCGGATATAATTGGCTCTCTTTTCTTTACTCAAGCTAATATCCTCCGGTCTTATCCCGAATGCCAACTCAGAATTGGCAGCCTCCTCGGTGATTTTATCCCGCCGGCTTTCCGGGATAACCAGGGTGAACAAATTCGGTCCAATGTTGAGCGTGTTTTTTTTCTCACAGAAGCAGTCAATGAAATTCATCCCTGGAGATCCTACAAACTCGGCAATAAACATAGTCCGGGGATGATTGTAGATTTCTGAAGGGATACCTACCTGTTGTATCTCCCCCTGACGTAAGACGGCAATTCTATCGGCCATAGATAGAGCTTCTGCTTGATCAGGAGTAACATAGAAAAAAGTGGCTTTGATATCCTTCTGGAGCCGCTTTAGCTCGGTTCTCATTCCCTCTCTAAGTTTAGCGTCGAGATTACTCAGGGGTTCATCCATCAAAAATATCTTCGGTTGTCTCACCAGCGCCCTACCAATAGCTACTCTCTGCATCTCACCCCCACTTAAGTTTACTGGCCTGCGGTCCAGTAAATGATCGATGTGTAAAACCACTGCTGTTTGTTTAACAATTCTCTGAATCTCATCGTCAGGCATTCCTCTTGCCCTAAGAGGGGAAGCTATATTTTCAAATACGCGGTAACGAGGGTATAAGGAGTAGTTCTGAAAGACAAAGGCTATGTCTCTTTCTGCTGGAGGAAGCTCATTAGCTTTCACCTCATCAATGAAAATCTCCCCTTCTTCAGGATGCTCTAATCCAGCGACTGACCTGAGAGTGGTAGTCTTTCCCGCTCCGGTTGGCCCCAACAGTACCATAAGCTCACCGTCTTCAATCTCCAGATTCAAGCCCTTAATGGCTTGAACATCCTCAAAACGCTTGCTAAGATTTACTAATCTAAGGTTTGCCATCTTCCTGGTTCAAATCATAAAAGGTTTTTTTCGGTATTTTTGTCAAAGATGTGAATTTTCTTCTCCTTAAAGCGCATCCAGACCTCTTCCTCCGCCCTTAATACCAAGCTAGGTGGCGTCCTGGCTTTAATGATAGTCTCTCCTATCTTCAAATTAATAATATTCTCCGATCCCAGGGGCTCAAAAACGTACACTTCTGCCTTCAAAGCATGGGGATCACTTTTATTGCAGAATGAAATATCTTCTGGTCTTATTCCTACTATGAGGTCTTTACTACTCGCTTTTTCCCGTACCATGGCCAGAGAATCTTTCGGGAGCTCCAGGTTAAAAGATCCCGAATTTTCTTTCAAGGTCACTCGGCCTCCTTCATTAAGCCGACACTCCAGGAAATTCATTCCAGGACTACCAATGAAATTGGCCACAAAAAGATTGGCCGGATGACTGTATATCTCTCTCGGGCTTCCAATTTGCTGCACTACCCCTAGATCCATCACCGCAATCTTATCCGCCATGGACATAGCCTCTGTCTGATCATGGGTGACGTAAAGAGTAGTGGCACCGATACTGGTCTGAAGTCTCTTCAGTTCCGATCTCATTTGCTCTCGGAACTTTGCCTCCAGATTACTCAAGGGCTCATCAAGCAAAAAGACCTTGGGTCTACGGATAATAGCTCTACCCAGTGCGACTCTTTGAGCTTGTCCGCTGGTCAGCCTCCTCGACTTATGATCTCGCAGTGACTCAATACGAAGGAGCTTTAAGATCTTCTCCACTCTCTGGTTAAGCTCGGCTTTGGGCAATCTTTCAGCTCTTAAAGGGAAAGCAACATTTTCCCAGACGGTAAGGTGTGGATATAAGGCATAAAATTGGAATACAAAAGCGACGTTTCGATCGGCAGGACTAAGATCGTTAACCAGTTCATCATCAAAATATATCTCTCCTTCCTCAGGCGATTCCAAGCCAGCCACACACCGAAGAGTGGTGGTCTTCCCGCATCCTGAGGGACCCAATAGGACAACAAAACTTCTATCTTTCACCTGAAGGTTCAGGTTTTTGACTGCCTCCAGGTCTCCAAATCGCTTAGTAATATTCCTCAGCCTTACATTGGCCATTCTTTTTTAAAAATTCCCTGCTTTTATTTAATATGGGAGACAATGATATAAAGAGCAGTACCTCCCCCTAGAAAAGCGAATCCATAATGATAAAGGAAAAAGGTGAAGGGCTGACAAAGGCTAAAAATACCGAAAAGAATTAAACCAATGGACACCGACTCGAAATATTTTTTGTTCATCGATAAGCTTTACCTACTAAATCGATCTTTACCTCCCCTCATTCTGGCTTTATCCCTTTATGGCCCCAAAGGTAAATCCTCTTATGAGGTGCTTGCGTAACACGAAAGTAAAGGCCACCACCGGAACGACCATGAGGAAGGATCCAGCCGCAATATGACCCCAGTTGACCCCTGCTGTACCTAAAGACTGGGCAATAGCCGGAGGAGCAGTTCTTGCTTTCTCCCCGGTAAGCAGCAGGGCAAAGGTAAACTCATTCCAGGCCATAATTAGACTAAAGATAGCTGTGGCTATCATTCCCGGTGTCATCTCGGGAAGGACAAATTTAAAAAACGCTTGAAACCTGGAGTATCCATCCACCATGGCTGCTTCTTCGTATTCCTTGGGAATCTCATCAATAAAGCTTCTCATTATCCATACTGCAAAGGCCAGATTGAACACGGTATACATTATTATTAAGCCAATTAGGGTGTCATATAGGGCCAGGGTCCGATACATTATGACCAGAGGAATAACTATAACGATGGGAGGAAGCATTCTACTGGCCAGGATCACAAACAACAGATCGCCCTCCCCCTTTACTTTAAAGCGGGAAAAAACATAGGCAGAAAGAGATCCGATGAAAACCGCCAGGGCAGTGCTGACAAAAGCCACCACGATACTGTTTAAAAGCTGGTGGGGGAAAAGAGACCATCTAAATCCCATTTCTATTGGTTTTACTTGGCCTACAGCTCCGCCAGCTCCAGCGATAAATATATTTTTGAAGTTGTCTATGATGGGGCGATACCACCAGTGAGGGGGAAGAGCGAAGGCTACCACCTTGGTCTTGGTGGCCGTGGCAAAAATCCAGTAAACCGGAAAAAGATAAATACCTAAAATAACAATGAGTATCCCGATTATCAGAGCATTACGGTATTTTTGTTTTTTTAAGTGATTCATACTTTTACTCTAAGCTGCTCTTAACTTGTTAAGATAAGTTACATAGATGTTGCTCAGAGCGATAATGATGATTAAAAAGACATAGGCCAGGGCAGAGGAAAATCCCGTATGCCAGTATTGAAAAGCTTCTTTATAAATATAAAAGGGAAGGATCTGAGTTGAAATTCCCGGGCCCCCTCCGGTGAGAACGTAAACGATATCAAAGAACCGGAAGGCGTCCATGGTCCTAAAAAGAAGGGCCAGAATGAGTAAAGGGAAAATATGAGGCAAGGTTATGTATCTGAATTTAAACCATCCTGAGGCCCTGTCCACCTCCGCGGCTTCATAGAGATATCCGGGGACAGTGGAAAGACCTGCCAGGGTCAAAAGAAGCATGAAAGGAGTCCAGATCCAAACATCGGTTATGACTAAGGAATATACCGCCCATTCATAAGAAGTAGTCCAGGCTATTTTAGGAAAGCCAAACAATACTCCTAATATGTAATTAAGGATACCCCAATTGGTATCCAGGATGAAATTGAAAAACTTCCCGATCACTACCGGAGAAAACATCATGGGGAGCAGGAACAAAGTAGTAAGCACTCCCTTTCCCTTGAATTCCCGGTTTAACAACATGGCTAAAGTGAAGCCCAGAATAAACTCCAGAGCTACGGCCATCCCCACAAATTTTCCGGTGATAATAAATCGCTCCCAGACCTCCGGATCACTGAATATACGTGCATAATTGCTTATGCCCACAAAAACAGCGGGAGCACGACCGACAGCATTATAGCGAGTAAAACTCAAGCCCAGGGACCAGATAAGAGGGAAAACAATCATGAAAAGAAGAAGGGCAAAGGTAGGGACCAGGAACCAAACTTTTAGTGCTCCCTCGCTGACCCCTCTTCCGAAGCCTCGGTATTTTCTCCTTTCTCCTCTCACTTTCTATTCCTTGAGAGGATGGTACACACCCCCCAATAAAGGAGTGTGCACCATCCAAATTTGCTACTTGTAATAGCCTGCTCTTTTCAGGATCTCCTCGTGGCGCTTGGCGATGTTGTCCATAGCCTCTTCCGGAGTTATCTTTCCCAGAACGGCCTTGTTCAGTTGGACTGAGAGATATTCACCCATCTCGTTGTACTGAGGTATCTCCCAGAAATCCCTTAGCCTGGGAGCACTTTCCTGAACCACCTTGCTTATGGGGGTGAGGTCGGCATATTTGGGGGACTCGATAATGGTTCTTTTAGCGGTGATGTTGCCACCTTTTACCCATTCCCATTGTACCTCATCGGAAAGGCACCACTCAATGAACTTCAGGGCTTCCTCTTTGTAGGGAGTGTATGAAGAAACGGCGAATCCCTGTCCTCCTAACTGTACGTAATGCCTGAATACTCCATCCCGGCCAATCCTCCCTGGCTCGGTAAAGAAACCAACCTTATCCGCATACTGGGAGAGCTTGGGGTCGATCACTCCGGGATAGAACATGGCATAAGTGGCCATGGTGGCTACCAGTCCTTGCTGCATAGCGATGTTGGTCTCCTCGAAGCTGTAGTTCATGGATCCCGGAGGGGAGAACTTATAAAGGTCTACCCAGAGTTTGGCGGCATCAATACCGTAGTCATTATTGAGGATTCCCTGTACGTGTTTGGTTCGAGGATCCCACAGATTTGCTCCCGAAGACCAGAGAAGCCCTAGAAACTCATCAGCCAGACCGGCGGTAGCCCAAGGAGCCTGCCACAGTGCAGTTCCGTAAAGGTTCTGTTTTGGTCGGGTGAAGAACTCGGCAATGTCTCTCACTTCATCCCAGGTCTTGGGGGCGGCCAGCTCATACCCGTATTTTGCGTGGAAGGCTGCCTTTTCTTTAGGGTCTTCAAAAAGGTCGGTCCGGTAAGAAAAGAGAACCATGTCCAACAGGAGAGGGACTCCATACCAGTGATCGCTGTAATCAGGATACTCTCCATAGGAACGAAGAGGAAACTCGTACCATTCATCAAATTTAACTTTTTCTTTAAACCAGTCGGTGATTTCAACCAGATGGCCGCCCTCTGCCGCTTCCCCGATCCACTGGCTGTCGGGAATGACGATGTCGAAGCTGGGCTTGTGGGACGCAAATTCAGTGAATACCCGGTCGTGATACTGAGGCCAGGGAATAAAATCTCCCTTGATCTTGATATTGGGGTTCTCTTTGGTGAAATCCTCCGAGAGTTTGATCAGGTAGTCTGCTGGGTACCAGGCGGCCCAGGTAACGGTGAGTGTGACTTTTTCAGCCCTGCTTGCGGTGCTCATTAGACCTAGAGATAACACCACCGCGATCACCATTATACCTATCTTTTTCATCATAGCCTCCTTTTACTATTTTCTGCTGGGGTTCTTAGTTTTCTTTTTCCCACCACCTCCTCTCTCGAATTTTTTTGGAGAATTAAGCTCAAGTTAATCCCACTCAATTTTGCGAGGTTTTTCCCTTACCAGGATTTCCTTTAAAAAGGTAACTGCTTTTTCTATACCTTCTCTGGCTGACATTAGACTATCTTCGTGTTCGATGGAGAGGACATCATCATATCCCACCAATCTTAAGGTACTCAAGAAATCCTTCCAAAAGTCATAACTGTGTCCGTAGCCAACGGTACGAAAGATCCAGGAGCGGTGAATTGGGTCAGAATATGGTTTTGCATCGAGCACCCCGTTCAAAGTGGAGTTTAGGGGATCAATCTTGGTGTCCTTGGCATGTACGTGGTATATGGCCTCACCTAATTTTCTCACCGCTGCCAGGGGATCTATACCCTGCCAGAAAAGGTGACTGGGATCGAAATTACAGCCAATTGCTTCCCCGGCTGCCTCTCTTAATCTGAGCAATTTCCCCGGAGTGTGTACAGCATCGCCCGGGTGCATCTCTATACATACCTTCACCCCATGGTCGCTCAGAAATTTAGCCTTCTCTCTCCAGTAGGGGATAATTTTTTTCTCCCACTGCCATTTGATTATTTCCGAAAAATAGGGAGGCCAGGGACAGGTTACCCAATTGGGATATTTATTGGAATCAGGAGCACCAGGACAACCGGCAAAGGCGTTTATTCTATTCACTCCCAATTTTTCAGCCAAAAGAGCGGTATCCCGGATTGTCTTGCGGTGTTCCTTGGCAATAGCTTCTTGAGGATGCAGGGGATTTCCGTGACAGCTAAGAGCACTAATGAACAATCCCCGCTCGCTTAAGGCTTTCTTGAATTCATCTAATTTAGTTTCACTGGACAAGAGCTCATCAGGATTACAATGGACATTTCCTACAAAATTTCCGGTCCCGATTTCTACTGCATCCACTCCAAACTCGGCCACGGTATCTAAAGCCTCCTCTAAACTGCGATCATGAAACAAAGCCGTAAAAATGCCCAGCTTCATCTAATTCTCCTTTTTTTCTTGAATTTTCGATTGTACCTCAGATCTCGAATACCCCTTCCACCTATCCAAAGACTGAATTTATTTTAGCTAGATCTTCCTATTTGTCAACCAACCGCCTTCTGGAGTATAATATCTCCCCCATCTATTGCCTCACTTAGGTAGTGGACAGTAATTCCAGAGTACTTTTCTCTGTTACGGATGGCCCAGAAGACCGGGTATTTTCCCCAAGGAGTATCAACTACCCCTCCTAGGATTGCGTCGATTTGAGTCAAGGCTTCAAACAATTTATTGCTAAAGGTACTCGCTGTATTACCGGAAAAAATGACTCGTATCAGCACCTCCTGTACCGAGTTATTATCCTGCTTATCTACGTACTTTTACTTTCTTAAACGCCTCTGTTCTTTGGCGCAAAGGTTCTTCGATAGCCAGCCTTTCAATAGCTGAGCCGAGCTGAACCCCGTGGGCATCGGTGTGATCTAGCAGACACTGGGCATCCTCAGGGGAACCTAATGCTGCCCCATGGGCAAGGAGAATAATATCCGGCTTTATCCGTTTGGCAATATCGTACATCTGCTGTGTCTTTTTGGCCATTTCTTCTAACGATCGCCCCTTGCTATAGCCGGTTGATCCCCCGCGGGTAATACCAGCGTGAAAAATGTAGATATCCACATCAGCCTCCCTGATAAGACGTTCTGTCTCCTCCTCATTGAACGCATAGCCAATACTGAGCATATCAAGATCATGAGCAGTCTTGAGCATCTCAATTTCCGTCTGGTAACCAAATCCTGTTGCTTCCAGGGTTTCGCGAAAGCTGCCCTCAAAGAAGGCTACAGTAGGAAAATTGTGAACTCCAGAAAAACCTATTCTCTTGCACTCTTCAAGAAAAAGATACATATCCCTGGTTACATCGCAGCCGTTCAAACCGGCGATGACCGGCACTTCTTTAACTTGGGGTAGAATTTCGTGCTTTCCCATGTTAAAAACGAGTGCATTAGTATCAGCGATGGGAAGCATGCCAGCGAGAGAACCATACCCCTGCATTCGATAATAGCCGGTGTTATAGACACCAATGATATCCGCTCCCCCTCTCTCAATGAACTTGGCACATATCCCTGCTCCAACACTGGTCATGAGAAGCGGTTTTTTTCTCTCGATCTCACTTCTTAATCGGGCCAGAAATTCCTTCTTGGTATATCGTTTGACCATTGTGTCCTCCTTATTAGTATATTTTTCTCATCAGTTCTATTAAGGTGCGGGCCATCTCCTCAGCAAATTCCGGATCGTCTATATCCCGATCCCTTTCAATGACAGGAATGTTTGGTGGCAACTCTTTCTTTAACACCTCAACAAAGGCCTGATCCGACTCTGGCTCCCAGAAATCCATGCCTTCTAGGGAATACGAATCGTACCCCTTCCGAGGAACCATAAACACGGCAGGGCCTTTTGCACCTTTCAGCCGTCTGGCAATCTCATGAGCCACAGCTACCTGCTCGTCCTTATTTATCCGAAGGTCGGTAATTTTGGGACTGTGAGCAATCATTTTCCTGTCCTTGTATTTCTCGGGGACTGTATCCGGAGTCCCATAGACAAGGATCGCGATCGCTCCCGGGGCAATAACCTGAGGAAGACCAAGCCTCCCCGCAGTGGTCAGCCTCTGTGGGCCTGCAGCAAGAAGTGCATCGTACATCTCATTGGTAACCTCAATCGTAGCGATATCAAGCACCGCTTTTATCAGTCCCTGCTTCATCAAATCTTCCATGGCTCTTCCCCCCGTACCCACCGCGTGAAAGACTATGGTCTCATAGCCAGCTTCCTCAAGCGTCTGTTTAGCCTTCATTGCTGCTTGCGTGGTAATACCCACTGTCGTTATGCCCACTAAAGGTTTGGTAATTTCTATCTTCACCCTGGACTCTGCCATACCGCAGACAGCTCCAGCAGCATTGGAGAGAATCTTTTTGGTTATGGGATTGAGTCCCAAAATGTCAGCTACCGGAAAGAGCATGGCAATGTCTTTGATATCCACAAAGGGGGCAGTGTTCCCTGAGGCGACGGTTGAGACCATTACCTTAGGGAATCCCACCGGGAGAGCCCTCATCACTTCCGTGGCCAACGTTGTCCCTTGCGTTCCTCCCATGGAAATTATCCCGTCCGCCTTTCCCTCACTTACCATTTTTGTTACAATGGCCTTTGCTCCTTTTGCCATAATGGGCGCAGCCGTCTTTCGATCTGGATTCTTCAGCAGTTCAGAAAGAGGTCTCCCTCCCTGTTGGGCTACCTCTTGGCGAGAAACGTCTGCCTCAAAGTAAGGTTTTCCCACGACTCCTGTATCAATGACCCCCACTCTATGGCCCCTGTTCTCGATCTCCTCCTTAACAAATTGGGTCTCTTGGCCCTTTGTGTCCAGAGTAGCCACAACAATAATGGTTTTCTTTCCCATTTTTTACCTCTTGGAAGTGCTCATTGTTCGATTTACCCACGGCCTCCACCGGATCTACACCTACGGCTGTCGGGTGAGCAGGATCAAAAGGAACCACGGTATTTTCCGCATTGACTATCTCGAAGAAATCAAGAGCTTGCCTTAGGGTACCCAGGCAAAAAGAAATACAAAATCTTTTGGTAAGTATTCAGTGAACCCTGTCATTTTTGGTAGTCGCAGGCTTTAGCCTGCGCACCCTAAAGGGTGCGGCTACCCTGAAAATTCAATGTGACACGGCGTTTACTGAACATTTACATCTTTTGGGTATCGAAACTAATTTTACAGTAAAGGGGACCAAAATACAAGAGGCCAAAACCATCACTCACCAGATGAAGGTTGAAGAGATCAAGGTGAAATTCTTAACCATTTCATCTAACCGATGCCTCGACCCCAGCCCCCCAATTTCCTAAAAAAAGAGAAGTTGACAGGGAATCCCTTTTATAATAATATAATAACTGAAAAGGGCTTTACTTGAATAAAATAGAGGAAGGAGGTGGTGGATGAGGTAAAAGGCAGGTATTTTTTAGGTGATTGAAAAAGGAGGAAGAAAATGAAAAAAGTTGGTTTAATGGGGATGGCGGCAGTGCTTATATTATTTTTGGGTACCGCCGTAAATGCCCAGAAAACTGTCAGCATCTTCTGGGCGGAATATGATGGATTGACACCCGAGTATGCACAGAGCCTGGATAAAGCTTTTGAGGAAGCAAATCCCGATATAGATCTAAAAATTGTCTCCACACCCTGGAATCTCCTCCATGACAAACTGCTAACCTCAATTGCCGGAGGTAAACCCCCAGATCTTTCAGTTATCGGGACTCGTTGGCTGCTTGAGTTTCTCGACATGGGGGTGGTAGAGCCGATAGAAAAACACTTGAGTAAAGACCTGGTGAACAATATTCAGTCGGCAGCCATGGAGGCCAGAATCAAAAATGTCCTCTACGGTCTACCAGTCGCTATTGGCCCGAGGTTCATGTATTATCGACCTGATATCTTCACAAAACACGGCATACCCGGACCCCCGGAAACCTTTGAAGAGATGCTAGAGATAGCAAAAAAAATTCATGATCCTCCAGATTTATATGCGGTGGCGATGATCGGGAAAAAGTATGTTGAGCTTACCGAGTTTGCTTATTACCTTCTGGGAAATGATGGTTATTTCTTTGAGATCAACCCTGATGGGAGCTATGGAAAGTGTCGGATTAATGACGAAGCGGGGGTAGGAGCTTTAACGTTCATGAACGACTTAGTAAACAAGTACAAGGTAACAGAACCAGGGGTAACGGCCAAGGTGAGAGGAGACGTGCAGGATCTATTCGTTGCCGGCAAAATAGGCATCATATTGATTGGAGGGTACACAGCGTCTCTCCTCAAGCAAAGAGGGGTTACCTTTGAATGGGCTCCTGCATTGATTCCTTATTTCAAAGGGAAATCACGACACGCTCTCTTCATTACCGACTCCATTATGATGTTTAATGCCTCGAAAAATAAGGAAGCAGCGGCTAAGTTCTTGGAGTTCTTCTATCAGGACCAATGGAGGTTCGAGTTTGACAAGCTAGTGGGCTTTCCCCCGATAACTAAGTCGGTTGGTAAAATGGAGTATTTCCAGACCCCGGTCTATAAAACTATGGTCGATTCCATGCCTGGTGCCAAGCCGTGGCCGTTGATCACGGAATGGCCTGAAGTGAGTGACATTATCTGGAGTGAAATTGAAGCTACCTTCCTCGGTCAAAAAACTCCCCAGCAAGCAATGGATGACGCTGCGGCTAAGATAGATAGCCTCAGAGGACTGTAGTTAGGTTGGCCAGGTGGTCCAGACTTTCGAGAGTCTGGACCACCTGGCCCAAAACCAAGTTATGATTAGATTTGCAACTTCCCATCCTAAGATAAAAAGCAGCTTCTGGAGTACAGAATCAAGGCTGGCCTATCTCTTTCTCCTTCCTGCTATCACCATTCTCGTCGCCTTTATGTTCTATCCGATTGTATACGTCTTCTTGATGTCTTCCTACAAAACCAATAGGATCGGGAATCTGGTCAGATTTATCGGGACGGGCAACTTTGAAACTTTGTTTAAAAATCCAGAATTCTGGCAAGTAACGATTCGATCGGTTATCTGGACCGTCCTTGCTGTCTCAGCCAAGACCCTGGCCGGGGTTATCATCGCTTTATTGTTGAACGTTGATTTTAAAGGAAGAAAGTTAGCTCGTACCTTGGTCATCATTCCCTGGGCATCTTCAGTCCCTATAAGTGCCATGCTCTGGCAATGGACATTTAATAGTGATTTTGGACTTCTCAATTATACTTTAAAAGCTACTGGTATCTGGAGGAATCCTCCTCATTGGCTGGGATATCCTCTTCCTGCTTTTTTTGCCAACCTCTACGTAGATATCTGGATCGGCATCCCCTTTATGGCCTTGGTTTTTCTCGCCGGTCTGCAAAGTATTCCCCTAAACCTCTATGAATCAGCAGAGGTAGATGGAGCAACTCTCTGGAAAAAGTTTTATCACATCACCTTACCTTTGTTGAAGCCGGTTATACTTATCGCTACTCTACTTTCAGCCCTATGGACTTTCAACGACTTTAACGTCATTTACATCCTGACTAAAGGGGGACCAGCGAATTCCACCGATATTCTCATTACCTTCATTTATAAGTATGGTTTTAAATTTCTAAAATTCGGGCCTGCGGCTGCCATGGCTATAGTCACCTTCGCCATCCTTCTGGTCCTAAGTTTAGCCTATGCCTGGTTTTACTTTAAAGGTGAAAGGTAAACTATGAAGGGGAAAAATACTGCTAAAATTATAGTTTACGTTCTAACTGCTGGGATACTGGCAGTTTTGCTTTTCCCCTTTTTTGTAATGCTATCCACTGCTTTTAAGCCTCTGGAAGAGGTCTATGTCTCTCCGCCCCATTGGATACCCCATCAATTATGGTGGCAGAATTTTACCTATGTCTGGAGAAGATATCCCCTGGCACAGTATTTTGTCAACAGCTTCATTGTTGCTTCTGGCTCCACCCTTCTCAATGTGATCCTGTGTGTACCGGCTGCTTATGCCGTGGCCCGATTGAGATTTGCCGGGCGAAAATTTCTACTATTTTTGTTCCTGGTGGTTCAAATGTTTTCCCCCATTATCGTGGTGATTTCTCTGTTTAAGATAATTGCTGGCCTTGGCCTGCACGATACTCTCTCCGCTCTCATCATTGTCAACGCGGTATTTACTCTGGCCTTTGCTATCTGGATGCTAAATGGATATTTCAGTACCATTCCCATGGAAATAGAGGAAGCTGCCCTCATTGATGGCTGCAGCCGTTTAAGAACCATAGCCTACGTTACTCTCCCCATTGCTATGCCTGGAGTAGTAACCACTCTCATTTACACCTTTATTGCCTCCTGGAATGAATTTATGTTTGCTTTAACCCTGATAAATTCTACGGAAAAAAGACCTTTAACCCTGGGTCTTTATAATTTTGTTGGGCGCTGGGAAACCCAATGGCAGTATCTTATGGCATCATCTCTTTTGGCAATAATTCCGGTGATAGTTTTGTTTATTTTGATTGAAAAACAATTGGTCCAGGGCTTGGCTGGTGGAGCTATAAAAGGATAGGATGGATTACTCTAAAGCCAAATGAGCCAGATGATAAATTCTATTAACAGCTTAAAACTACCAAAAGTAAGATATTTTTTCACTTTAAGAAGGGGGGAACTAAGATGAAGGGGGAGGAAAAGAGATGGATAGGCATATTACCCCTCTTTGACCCAGAAGAGGGAAAGACGATTTTAGAACCTCCCGGAAGTGGTCCTGGCTACTGGGTGGGTGGAGAAAGTATTATCTTCGATACGGAGCTGGATAGATTTTACCTTTACTACAGATTGAGAAATCCGCGTCGAGTGGGTGATCCAAAGGAAAGGGGTTTCGAATGCTACATTGCTGAAAGCTCTGACGGCCTTTATTTCCGAGATATCTGGTCATCTACCAAACAAGACTATAAAGCAGCCTCTTTAGAGCGGGGTGCACTGGTCAAAAGCCTGGAAGGTAAATACAGACTCTACATTAGTTTCGAGGATACTCTTATCGGAAAATGGAAAATCGATATGTTGGAGGCAGGCTCACCCCATGAGTTTGATCCTGAAAAACGGGTAAAAGTCTTGGAACCTCCAGATAAATCCATTGGTCATGTGAAGGACCCTTACGTGATGGTAGCAGGAAGATTATATCATATGTTTGTGAGTTACCATCCAGCCGAGTGGCAAAGTTCCTACACTGGTTTAGCTTTAAGTGCTGATGGGGTTAATTTTCTTTGGCAAGGTGATATATTTCCCCATGGTACTGGATGGGATACAGGGATCTCAAGAATTACCTCTATTCTCTATATTCCACCCCTTTTCCATGTCTTCTACGATGGCGGGGAAAACATGAGGTCATCCTGTGAGGAAAAAGCAGGCCTAGCCATCAGTTTCGATCTAAGAAGCTATCAGAGGGTAAGTCAAAATGGCCCGGTGTTTGCATCGCCTTACGGGTCCGGCTCACTTAGATACGTGGATACCATCATGGTAAATGATTACATTTATTATTATTACGAATATGCTCGAAAAGATGGCTCTCATGAACTACGGATGAATAAAGTTAAAAGGCCGTCAAGTTGGTGAACGAGGAAAAACTGAGAAGCTTTTTTAAAGGTTTATTGAAGCTACCACTCTTTTTACAGAATTACCAGACCCTTTATAGCACTATCCTCGCGTTGTCTGATGGTTTTCAGTCCTGCCAGAACGTCATCCAGAGAAAATCTGTGAGTAATTAAAGAGCCAACATCCCGCAGTTTGGTATCGATACCACTCGTAGTCGAGTTTCTTTAGTTCGAGATCTTATGGAATAATTTGAACTTTCATAGGATTATCAACTCTATTACGCAAGTTCACTATAGCCTTTTCGGTCTCTTCTAAGGGATAGGTGTGGGTAACCATGGCCTCAACATTTACCAGTCCTTCGGCTATTGAACGAATTGCAGTGGGCCAGGACAGTGGTGCAAGCCATGATGACCTAATCTCTTTGTCCATAGTGTGGAAGCTAAGGGCAGGAATACGGATAACGTCGTCTTCATTGGGCAGGCCAAAATGTACGATTATTGAGGAATTCCCTGTAATTTCAACTGCTTCCTCAAAGGCTTCATTGGAACTTGTAGGAACGATTGCTCTTTCAACGAGCTTGCCGTTGGTTATCCGTAGGATTGCTTCCTTAAGGGTTTCTACGTAGTATCTTGACTTTTTGTCTCTTGTGTTGAATATGTGATCTGCTCCGAATTTCTGGCCAATTTGCAGACGATAGTCTCTGGTACCAATCAGTCCAACTTTTCCTGCGCCAATAGATTTTGCCATTTGGACCATCATCTGTCCCATCGGGCCAGGACCAAAAATGGCAACGAACTGACCTGGTTTAATGTCTAATTTCCTCATGCCATACACCACACAGGCTAGAGGTTCGGTAAAAGCCCCTGCAGCATAGCTCACATTGTCAGGTAATTTGAAGAGACCGGTGTACTTTGAGACGCAGTATTCAGCAAAGCCGCCGTTCCTACTAACGCCAGGAACGCTTATGTTTTCACACAGATGCGTTTGGCCGGCAGCACAGGCGTAACAGGCATTACAATTCTGAACCGGATTGACGACTACTCGGTCTCCCTCTGCAAAGAGACCCAGTTTGGCCGGAATTTTCCCCACCTTGACGATTTCTCCGGTGAATTCATGACCCAAAACTAGTGGCCCTTTTCCCGTAGGGGTATCCACCGGACTGAGACCGTAATAGTAAGATATATCCGAGCCGCATATCCCTACATTTTTGACCTTTACCAGTACGTCGGTTTCGGTAACTTCAGGAACCGGGATTTCTTCAAGTACCATTTTTTTGGCTTCATAAAAAACCTGCGCTTTCATCATTTTAGCCATGAGGTATCACCTCTTAAAGGATTTATTTCCATTTGAGCTTTATAAAAAGGTTATCCAGGTATCTTTTGCAGTGGGCCGTAATCTCCCAGGCGTTTGGCCAAAAGCAAAGATCAATAGACCACCACTCGGAATCGTAACCAGCCTCAACCAGAGCTGGCAGAAGAGCCTCAAAGTTCAGTACCCCTTTACCAAAAGGTGCATGGGTACTGGTCTCGTTGTCGTGAAGGGTATTGTCAGAGTCTATTAAGTGGACGTGTCCAATTTTGCCCTTTAATAGACGGGCAAACTCCATTTCACCACCGGAGAGCTTATCTAATGGAGGTGTCTGTTTAGCTGCTACTGCCGAGCACATATGAGCATGGCAACTATCAAAGAGAAACTTAAAATTTGGCCGATCAACTTCATTGAATAGTCTCATGACCTCATGGGGCTTATTGAAGATAAAACCTGGTTCAAATTCCCAGACCATCAGTGTATGGACCTCGGCAGCCTTGTCGGCACAGCTTCTGAACATATTAACTACTCTATCCCAGGTAGCCTGGTAATCAAGATATTGCGGGAAAGGAGTGTGACTGACGGTATCTACCCGAATAGCTTTGATCCCGCAATCTACACAAAACTCCAGGCTCCGATCAAACATCTCCTCGTACTGTTTGACCACTTTGGGATCGCCCTCGGCAAAGGGAAGGGACCAAAGATCAGCGGCATAGGCGGGAACTTCCAGTCCCTTTGATTCTAACATCTCCATTAGTCCTCGTCTCCTCTTTTTGTCGGGATAGAGATCAGGATGCGCATGGGGTTTGAATCCGCCTAATTCAACTCCATCAAATTTAAGAGCTGCCAACTGGCGAGCCACCTCTTCAAGTTCTACCGGGTGATCAGCATAGGGCCCGATGGCATAAGCCCAGCTACCGATGGATATTTTTGGAAAGATCATATCTTTTTACCTCCTTAAGCTAATTAAAGAGCCATAACCTTGTTCCGAAACTGCTCTAGAATTATCCTAGCATATACTTGACTCTACGTCAATTTCGTGTCTGAGCGAGTCAAACTCTATCCCCAATTACTGAGTGAGGTTAAGATGAAAGAAACGAATAAAGACTTGGAAAGAAAAGCATGCCAAGAGTCGTCTCAAGCATCATTTGGATTGGCACATTAATTGACAGGTTGGAGCAGAGTTATACAATAGTAACAGGTAAGATTTTCAAAAACATTACATATTCAAAAATGTTCAGCTTTCAGCAATTAGCAACTTACTGATGGTGCACAGGCTAAAAGCTCGGGTTCTTTAGATGTATAGTGTTTTTGGATGCCTTACTTTGATGAATTTAAGAAAGAGGTGAAGTAAAAGGAGCTTCCTGAATCATGGAGGAGGAAAAACATGGAAGATAAGGCTTTAAGAGAATTTGCTATCTACTTTATCACTCAAAGACGAAAAGAAAGATGTCTAAAAATCCCATAGAGTCTAAAGTGAAGAGAGAGAGAGATATTTATCGAATAATGGATGTCAATCTTGATCGGGCAAGCGAAGGTTTGAGAGTAATAGAAGACGCAGTTCGATTTGGCCTGAACGATTATCATCTTACCCAAAAGGTCAGGCAGTTGCGTCACTTTTTAGCTAAAGTAGCTGAAGAGATTCCTCGCTTTAGATGGAGGCGGCGCATGGGATGCCGGGATGTGGAAAAAGACGTAGGAGCGGGACTGGGGAGGGAAGAAAAAAGAGAAGGGTTTGAGAATCTGGTGAAAGCTAACTTTGGAAGAGTCCAAGAGGCTGAAAGGAGTCTAGAGGAGTTTGTTAAGCTGCTTTCTTCAGAATTAGGGCAAAGATTTAAGAAGCTTCGTTTCCAAACCTATGCTTTGGAAAAAAAAGTGGCTATGAGACTAGAAAAAAGATATGATTTCAGCCTCTATGTGATCACCGACTCTAGCCTGATCAAAGAGGAAGAGTTCGAAGAAAAATTAAAAGAGGTGGTATCTAATGGAGCCACTGTCGTTCAGTTGAGAGAAAAGACCCTATCTTTATCGGCTTTTTTCAAAAAAGCTCTTTTAGTAAGAAAAATGATTCCGGAGGATGTCCTTTTCATGGTGAACGATAGGGTAGATATCGCTGTAGCCTCAGGGGCAGATGGAGTGCATCTAGGACAGGAGGACCTGCCCCTCTCGGCTGCCCGCAAGGTCTTGGGAGAGAGTAAAATCATTGGTGTATCTACCCACTCGGTGAAGCAAGCCCAGCAGGCAGAAAAGGAAGGTGCCGATTATGTAGCTATAGGACCTGTTTTTCCCACCACTACTAAACCCGATGTGGGATCTGCTAAGGGGATAGAAATAATAGGTAAGACCAAAGAAAAAGTGGATGTTCCCGTAATAGCGATAGGGGGGATAAACTCGGACAATGTGGAGAAAACTCTAAAGGCAGGAGCAGACGGGGTGGCAGTTATAAGTGCTGTATTTAAGGAGGCTAATACTGGTCTAGCTACCAGAAGACTTTCCGAAAAGATCAGGGCCATGAAAAAGGAAAAATAAATTGGCCACAGCCTTATCTATAGTGACACAAAATTATGAAGAAACCCAAAAATTGGGCAAAGAACTGGGCCGCTCTCTTCCTCCCGGTTCAATTGTGGCTTTAACCGGACAGTTAGGCAGCGGAAAGACTACCTTAGTACAAGGAATAGGCAAAGGATTAGGAGTTCGTTCTCTTGTTAAAAGTCCTTCCTTTGTCATCATCCACGAGTACTCGGGTTCTGTCCCCTTATATCATTTTGACCTTTACCGAATAGCTCACCAGGAAGAAATTATTTGCCTGGGTTACCAGGACTATTTTTACCAGAGAAAGGGCATTGTGGTAATAGAATGGGCCGAAAAGATAGAAGACTTTTTGCCTGCAGAATATCTTAAGATTGAGCTAGAAATAGTGGACTTATCTAAAAGGAGAATTGCCTTAAGAGCCTATGGTTCTTTCTATAGGAAAGTAATAGAGGAGATGGAAAAAGGGGGTTATTTTGTTCCTTCTAGGTATAGATACCTCGGCAAAAAGGGGGATTTTCTGCCTGGGAACCAGAGAAAAAATCCTGGCTAGAAAAACGATTTCCGCTCACCTTACCTCCCGAGAGCTTATTCCTGCTCTGGATAGCTTAATGAAGAGGGAAAAAATAAAAAATAATGATCTTGAAGCTGTGGTGGTTAGTTTAGGTCCAGGCTCTTTCACAGGCCTGCGGGTTGGATTGAGTCTAGCTAAGTCTTTGGCTTTTACTCTGGAGATTCCTTTGGTAGGGGTTGCTACTCTGGATAGCTGGGTTTTCTTTTCCCTCCGTAAAGGAATCTTTTGTCCTCTTCGCAGAGCCTATGGGGGAAGGTTCTATGTAGGATTTTACGAAAAAGACCAACGTAAAATAGCAAAGATAGATAAGTGTCGATTTCTTTCCTTCAACGGGATTAAAGCGTCTTTAGAGAAATTTTTTCCTCAAAAGGTAACTTTTCTTATCCCCACTGAAGAAAGAGAACTCACCACAGAGCTAAAAAAAATAAAGAACACATCTTTTCTGCTTCTGGACGAAATATTCCTCATTAAGGCATTGCTTAGACTAGGAGCGGAAAGACTCAAGACCGGAAAAATCGACAGTGTTCTTAGCTTAAGTCCTCTTTATGTCTCATCACCGGAGGTGAGAATTGGACGAGGAAATAAAGATTCGCTTAATGAGGAAAAAGGATATTCCGGAAGTTAGCGAGATCGAGAAGCTCTCTTTTCCCAGCCCCTGGTCTTCGAATATTTTTTTCTCGGAACTTGAGAAAAAAAGTTTTGCCTTCTATCACGTTATGGAATACCGGGATCGGCTGACAGGATATGGGGGATATTGGAGAATAAAGAATGAGGCTCACCTGGTTACTTTTGCTGTCCATCCAAGTTTCAGAAGGAGGGGTCTGGGAGCAAAATTATTAGAGCATCTCCTTAAACACGCTCAAGACCAATCACTGGATACAATTACCCTGGAAGTCCGTCATTCTAATCTGGCTGCTCAAAGGTTCTACGAAAGATTTAGCTTTAAGAAGATAGCCATCCGTCCCTACTATTATTCCGATACCGACGAGGACGCTATTGTTTATTGGAAGAAGTTATAAGTTTTGATTGGATGCCATAACATATTGAAGCTGCCCCCATCAGTTTAAGCATATCACCCGGCAAAAAAGGAATTAATCCTAGATAAAGAGATTGCCCTATTCCAATTCTTAGTACCCAAGCTAACCACAACGTTCCTAAAAAAAGGATAACTCCTTCTCCCACTCCCATAATCAACATTAGGGACCACAGACTACCTCTTTTCTTTTTGGTCATCCTTCCAACCAGATAAGCAGCCAAAACAAAACCAATGAGATAACCGCCTGTGGGACCAACCAGACGAGACAGACCTCCGCTAACCCCGGCAAAAATAGGAAGGCCCAGCCCTCCTAATCCCAGGTACAACAATTGTGATGAAGCTCCTAACTTTCTACCCAAAATGGCCCCCCCCAGGAGAACAAAGAAGGTCTGTAGAGTTATGGGAACAGGAGTAAAGGGAAGAGGGATCCATACAAAGGCGCCCAGAGCCGTAAGAATGGTAAAGGTAGCCACTCCTATGAGATTATGGGTTGTGCGAGAAAGAGGGATCTCTCGAGCTAATGTATATTTTAAGCTTTGCGTGCTGAGCACCGGTTACCTCCCGCCAAACTTATCTTCTTTAAACTATTAGGTTTTTACACGTATCGAGGGACTTTCCCCGAGATATTCTTGACTAATCTGATTTCTTGGCTTGAGCAATTATTCTTTGAGCTACTTCATCAGGAGTTCTCTCGTAATGAGAAAACCTCTTGGCAAAAGTCCCTTTTCCTTGAGTTATGCTCCGAAGGGTGGTTGAGTAATTGTGAAGCTTGGCCAGAGGGACAGTTGCCCTTATCCTCTGTCTTCCCTGAGACGGCTCTACTTCTAGAATTTTTCCTCTCCGCGAGTTTAGGTCTCCGTTAGCATCTCCGAGGAACTCATCAGGGACCTCCACTTCCAGTTCTACAATAGGCTCTAAAAGGATAGGTTTGGCTTGTTCCACTGCCTTTTTCAGCCCCATAGAAGCAGCAATATGAAAGGCTATGTCAGAGGAATCCACGGGGTGATAGGTGCCATCAAATAGGGTCACCTCCAGGTCTACCAGGGGATAAGAGGCTAAAATTCCTTTCTTTAGGGCCTCTTTAACTCCCTTCTCTACCGCAGGAATATAGCGAGAAGGAACTGCTCCTCCTTTGATTTTGTTTACAAATTTAAACCCTTCCCCCGGAGGCAGGGGCCGAACCCGTAGCCAAACATCGCCATATTGCCCGTGACCCCCTGTCTGACGTTTATACCTTCCCTGTGCTTCTGCAGATACGGTAATGGTTTCTCGGTAGGGGACCTTTGGCTCTTCGGTCTGGACCTCAACATTAAATTCGGTCTTTAAGCGGTCAATCATAATCTCCAGGTGTACTTCTCCCGTTCCAGAGAGGATGGTTTGTCCCGATTCCCTGTCCGTCTCTACTTTAAGGAGGGGGTCTCCTTTGACTAATTTGGCCAGAGCCATACTCATTTTTTTCTCGTCCTTTTCTCCTTTTGGTTTAAGAGCTATGGAAGTGGTGGGTTCAGGAAACTGCAAAGGAGGAAAGGTAACCGGATTCTCTCTGGTACACAAAATATCCCCTGTCTCAGTGTTTTTTAGCTTAGCTACCGCTCCTATGTCACCAGCCACTACGCGGGGAGTTTCTTCTCTTGAACTACCTTGCATTAGATAAATCTGGCCTATTTTTTCATCTGTCCTTTTGGTAGAGTTGTAAATAGTGGTACCTGAGGAAAGAACACCTGAAAAAACCTTAAAAAGATTCACCTCCCCCAAATGTGCTTCAAGAAGAGTCTGAAAGACAAAAGCAGAAGGAGACTCCTTCTCAGCTGATTCTTTGAGTTTGGGGGAAGGCAAAAAATCAACTATGGTGTCTAAAAGAAGATCAATTCCTACATTTTTGGTGGCGGAACCAAAAAGAAGAGGAGTAAATGCACGAGTAACAATGCCGCCTCTCAGACCCTTTTTAATTTCAACTTCGGTTAGTTCTTCTGTCTCCAAATATTTTTCAATGAGAGTATCATCTGTTTCGGCAACTGCTTCCAGCAATTTCTTTCTAGACTTTTCTACCTCTTCCTCCAAATCTTTAGGAATCTCTACCTCTTTGGCTTTTCCTTCCTCATACCCCCTTCCCCTCACCGAGATCAGGTCAACGACTCCTAAGAAAGCTTTACCAGAAGTTATGGGAATCTGTAACGGAAGACACGAGGTAGAGAGTTCTTTTTCTATTATGGAGGTTAGTTCAGAAAAATCTACGGTTTCTTCATCTATTTTATTCAAGAATATCAAAGGGAAGACTTTTTCCTCCTCTGCATATTGCCAAGCCTTTCTGGTTTCACTACTTGTGAGAGTCGAGGGAGTGACGACCAACAGGGCTGTCTCTGCTACTCTCAGCAATGCACGAGTCTTGGGTACAAAATCTGTAAAACCGGGCCCGTCCAAAAGGTTAATCTTATGATCCCGCCATGGTAGATGGAAAAGGGAGGGATTTATACTGAATCCTCGTTTTTTCTCCATCCGATCATAGTCAGAGAGGGTATTCCCCTGGGCTACACTTCCCATTTTATTTATGAGCTTAGCTTGACAAAGAAAAGCTTCAACCAGGGAGGTCTTTCCTGTTCCCTGTCCTCCAATTATAGCTACATTTCTCAGTTTTTCCGTGGGAGTTGGCATACTCTCCTCCAATATTTCAACTATTTAGCTCTTGCCTTATATTCAATTTCTTTTTTTTGTCCAGCAGGAACCTCAACCTCATAGACCACGAGATTTTCTTCTTTTACATAATTTTCAGGTCGACTTTCCAAAATGGTCCATTCTCCATAAAGATGTTCCACGACTTCCACCGTCATAGGGAAGTCAGCTGAGTTATAAAGAATTATTTTATAGCTAAATTCCTTCTCAGAATTTGGTAGTTGTTGATAAGAAGTCTGAATTCTTTCCCCTTCCAAGTCCTTGGCTTCGCCTAAAAAAATTCTCACCTCTCTCTCGGGAGGAGTCTCGGGAAGAATATCCTGACCAATAAAGTTTATCCTATCTGCAAGGCCCATCTTATAAACATAGACCGGACCCTGGGGAAGAGGTATACCTAATCCGAGTTCCTGTGAATTTTTTAATAAAAGTTCCTCTCTTACCTCCTCCCCATATTTTGCTCCATCAAAAAGATAAACCTTTTTTATGGGGATGCTCCTACGGGTGAAAATTAGAACTCTTTTCTTTTCCCCGGATCTAAGGGTGATGGGATAAGGAGCAGAATAAGAAAAATTTTGTGACTCAGAAAGATAAGATTCTAACAGATTTCCTCTTGAGACTCCTTCTTCCTCCTGCTTGGTCTGCCGAGGCAATTGCGTTGTTAAAGTTAGATAAACCTGAGAGTAGTTCATCCCACTTTTGTTTTCTACTGTCGCCCAGGCCAATAGCTCCATAAATCTATCTTCTTTGTCTACTACAACCTGATAACTAACTTTCCAATCCAGTCCAGTGGTTAGGTAAACAACTCTTAGAGTGGTCTCTTTTTCCTTTTCTGACCTTACTTTCCACGAAAGTAACGAATTAGAGCTATATTCTTGTTCTAGAAATTGACATCCCTCTGCCTGAGGATAAACTGAATCCAGAATCACTCCTTTTTCCATCGGGCCAAGAGTTACCTCATTAATCCCGGCTTTTAGCTTTATTGTGCTTATCTTTTCCACTAAATTCAGATTATTGGGGAAAATAGTTATTCTGGTTATTGGCTCCTGGGCGATCACCAGAAGCGGTAAGTAAAGCCAAAGAACAGCGACCTCTGCTAATAGAGAAATAGTCTTTATTTTTCTATTCACTGAGATTCTCTATTCTTTACCCCGTTAGATAGTAAACATTTAACGGGGCCTACCATTCTATGACTAAGGAGGCCCAGGTGAGCCCACCTCCGAACGAGGTGAGAACTACCCTGTCTCCTTTTTTTATCTTGTGCTGGCGCACTGCCTGATCTAAGGCTACAGCACAAGAAGCGGCCGACATATTCCCGCATTGATCCAGATTTACATATACTCTGTCCATACTCAGGCCTATCCTTTTGGCTACTGCTTTAATGATACGAATATTAGCCTGGTGGGGGATAAAAAAATCTACGTCTTCATAGGTAAGACCTCCCTTCTCTAAAGAGACATCTACTGCTTGAACCATTATCTTCACGGCTCTTTTGAATAGCTCATTTCCCCGCATTTTCATGTAATGTTGCCTATTCTTTACTGTCTCAAAGCTGGCGGGTAGCCTCGAACCACCTGCCGGGACCCTTACTAAATCTGCCCCTTCTCCATCTGCTCCCAAATAGCTAGAGATTATTCCACTATTATCATCAGATGGTCTCAAGATAGCCGCTCCAGCTCCGTCAGCAAAGATAACACAGGTGTTTCGGTCTTCCCAGTCGATGATCTTGGAGAGAGTCTCCGCGGCTACAACCAGAATGGTATTATAGGTTTGGATGGCAATAAACTGGCTTCCTATGCTAATCCCATAAAGAAAACCGGAACAGGCAGCCTCCAGATCAAAAGAAGCGACCTTGTCCATCCCCAATCTTTCCTGAAGAATGCAGGCAGTAGCAGGAAAGATCATATCTGGGGTGATGGTGGCTACTATGATCATATCTAAGTCCTTAGGTTCAATTTTAGCGGCCTCTATTGCCATCCTAGAAGCCTTGTAAGCTAAATCCGATGCTGCCTCATTTTTATCAGCAATTCGCCTTTCTTTAATTCCAGTTCTGGTACAAATCCATTCATCGGAGGTATCCACCATCTTCTCCAAATCGGCATTGGTCAAAACTCTATCGGGAATGTAGGATCCCGTTCCGACTATCTTTGTTTTCCTTATTTTCATTCTCCACCTCTCTATTTCTCGCCAAAACTCTCTCTATATGGTGATTCATCTTTTCCTTGGCAAATTGGAAACTTTCAAGAACCGCGTTTTTAATGGCCTTGCTTGAAGAAGCACCATGGGCAATTACGCAGACTCCATTCACCCCTAATAGAGGAACCCCACCATACTCGGCATAATCGAGTTTTTTGTTTATCTGCATCAGCCATCTGCGAGAAAGAATTCCCCCTAGGCCAGCCAGGCTACTCCTTGCCAGTTCATTTACTACGGAAAGCACAGTTTTTGCAAATCCCTCGGCAAACTTTAGGATAATGTTTCCTATGAATCCATCACATACAACTACCTCCACCTTCCCGCTGGTAATATCCCTGCCTTCTATGTTCCCCACAAAATTCAAAGAAGATTTTTTCATAAGCTTAAAGGCTTGAAGAACCAGATCGTTTCCTTTGTTCTCCTCCTCCCCAATGCTAAGTAATCCAACTCGAGGAGTTCTTATACGGAGTATCTTATAGGCATATATACTTCCCATCATAGCAAATTGAAACAGGTGATAAGGCCGACAATCAACATTCGCCCCCACATCCAAAAAAACCACCTTTTTTCCATTTAAAGTAGGGAAAACCGCGGCCAAACAAGGGCGCTTTACCCCCTTCAATTTCCCCAGTTTAAATAAGCTTGCTGTCATCACTGCTCCGGTATTGCCTGCGCTGACCAATGCTTCTGCTTTTTTCTGGTTAAGTAGGTTTAAAGCTACCGCTACGGAAGAATTCTTCTTCTCTTTTAAGGAGGCAGTAGCCGAATCGGTCATCTTAACTATCTGAGGGGCATGAACTACAGAAAAGGGAACCTCTTTAAAGTGAGAGAGCCTGATCTCCTCCTCAATCTTGTCCTTATCTCCTACCAGAATTATTTCTATCTGAGGATTGGCTTGTACTGCTCTAATAGCTCCCTCTACTATAATACCGATGCCTCTCTCGGCACCCATAGCGTCAACGGCTATACGCATGACTAGCCGGCCCCCTCTGTTTTTTTCTTCTTTTCTTTCACTATGAATGCCTGTCTACCCTTATAATAACCACATTTTGGGCAAGCAAAGTGAGGCAGTATAGGAGCCTTGCACTGAGGGCAAGCCACAAGAATTGGAGATACCGTCTTCCATTGCGAGACTCTGCTTCTTTTTCGTGATTTAGAACGTCTTTTTTTAGGAACACCCATTTTCCAACCTCAATCGGGCATCAACAACCACTGCTCCTTTTTCCCAAACTACTAAAGGATTGGCTTCTATCTCTAAAATCCCAGGGAAATCACAGATCAGTTGAGAAAGTCTTAACAGGGCTTCTTCGACTTTTATTGTATCAGACGGGGGTTCTTCCCTTACCCCTTTTAGTAATCTGGAGATTACCTTAGTCTCCTCAATCATCTCCTTGGTCATGGAAGGGGTGACAGGAACGAGTTTGGTGGAAACATCTCTATAAATCTCTACGTATTTCCCTCCCAGCCCAAATTTAATGAGGTGCCCAAAAACATCATCCCAGGAAACTCCTATAA
>JBHIAL010000001.1:0-76917 GCA_046758525.1 bacterium | reverse complement strand
CTAATTTCTGACTCTAATTTCTGACTCTAATTTCTGACTCTAATTTCTGACTCTAATTTCTGACTCTAATTTTGTGAGTGGTCTATTCCTCCAAACCAGTGCACCAATCGAGAAAATCTTAGGGATGTTAAACAGTAGGATTATACAAAAAAAAATCCCCTGTAACTAATACATAACTGGTTACAGGGGATAGGGTTATACCAAAAAAAATCCCCTGTAACCAGCGCATAACCGATTACAGGGGATATAACCCTATCCCTCCTCAAAACCAGAACATAACAGGGTCTCTACTGTTTCCTCTGACATCCAATCCATCGCCATAAAACGGTTCTATCACGTCATCCTCTATGGATTCCATACCAAGTGTGCTGAAACAAAGACTGTGTACTTTCTCTTTCCATTCTTGCCATTCCATTTTGGTTTAACTCCTTTCTCTGTAAAGGTTTAATAGCTATCTGTCATATCATTGAGTTTGCTCAGGATGCGGTCAAGCTTGTCTCTAATGTCTTCGTGCGGGTCATATCCTCTGGCATCCAATCCATCCTGTATTAGGTCTCTAATCACGCTTGACAAGGTATCCTCTGGCTCAACCATACTCCTTAACTCGCTCAACAACGACTCAGGCAATACCACTTGAACAGTTTTACCTTTCATAAGTGCTCCCTATTGTTAAGGTTATGCAAAACATAATATAATCCTACTATGTTTATATTATACTCATAGTAGGATTTGCCCTTTCCAACCTCATATTCTACTATACTCATAATATGATGTCAATAGGATTATACTATGATTATTTAAATATCCATGTAAGTCTAAGTCTGCCATAACCTTAGCACGAATGCTCACCTATTGGTCTAAACCCTTTTCCAATTTCAACAGGGCGTTCATAATCAAGGTATTGTTCCTCACTATCTCAGTTGTGGGCAACGCTTCTAAGATAGTTAGTAATACGTCCTCCATTGCCACTTGTCTGTGCACAACCAAATCTAAGGCTTTCTCTACTATCCCTAAATTTATGGCGGTGTTGTCCAGTGTCATAAGTTCTTGCTTATTCATGGTTTAGCGCTCCTTTCCTTTCTTGTAGCTATCAATATACCCACCAAAAATATCCCTATCCACTATCCTATCCTTTTTTCTGCCTTTCATGTATGGGGTTTTGTAGGGTAAGACTTACTCACTTGGCCAAATGCCTATTCAAACACCAAGACTTACACGCTTACCCTTTAAAACCCTAACTATTAAAGTATTCAAAACTCTATATGGCTTTGGCAGGTTAGGTTCAGTAGTTCGTCCTCGAATGCCTGTACCCGCTCCAATACCTTACCTAACTCAAAATGCACTATTTCGGGGTAAATTTTTAGCGCTGGTATGTCGGAGTACTTCTCTAGGATTGTTTGTAACCTATTGGCTATTATACTTTTTTCGTTTATGGTGGTCTTCATTTTTGATTTCCTTTCTTTTGGTTTTAAAATGAAATGTTAGGTCTTCATTTCACCTCCCTTTGAGCATTAATTTTAGAATCAATGATACTGCTTGTACACTCAGGGTTAAGGTCAGCCAAAGCAGTATCGGAAACATCAATACTATTGCGCCGATTGCTATTTCTATCATATAGTTGCTCCTTTCCAGGTGTTAATTCCTTTATGTGGGGGTTAAGTCCTTGCAGTTACTGGATTTATGGTTTGTTTCATTGTCAATTTTTACAATGTTACAAAAATTCGTTTTTTTCTTGGTCTTCGCTACTTTGTTTCTGTGCTTTCTGGCTTCAAAGTTTCTCTGCATTTATCCGCCTCAATCAGTAAATCTTCTAAGTCCTCACGTCCACAACAGAAAAGCCGAGCGAGCTTTTTAAAAGTTTTACCACATGCTTTTTGTGAACGAATCGCTTGGCTCGGCGACATCCCCAGTTCAGATGCAAGGTCGTCAAGGGACATATCGGAATACAAAGCGTCCCCTATGATAAGTTCAAGGGCAGCCTCTTTTGACGGGGCTTGATTCTCAAAATTATTCCAAAAATCGAATGACGCTGATTTTCCTTGGTATCGAAAAGTCAACTTCCAATGTGGGCGATAGTCGTCTGCCCAAGGACAATCTTTTTCATCGACCTGTCTTGCACTATATTTTATTTCCTCTACTTTCATTTTGTCTCCTTCTCCTCTAAATTTAATGCTGCTCACAATTTGGGCAGCACAACCACAGATGCTGTTGACACATCATTAACGGTTCGCCGCAATAGCAATAATCTATTGCCGAATTATCACCCTTAATTATTGCAAGCTTGCAATAATTAGTTGTAGCAATAAGATGCCTTACTTCTGCCACTATCTCACTTATGTTGTGTTTTTCCATTTTACTTGCCATTTTAATTGTCCCCTTTCCTTTTTTCATTCCACCGTGCCGAGTTGCACCGTGGGCAGGTGTAAACTATTTCTTTGCGGGCAACCCATGTATGACCGCAACGCTCACACTTGCATTTTGCTACTTTCATTTTTTCCATTTTCACCTTCCTTTCCCGCTGTCATTCTGGCAATTTTTCTGTGCAGATAGCGAATCTTCTTTTTTCTATTTCTCTCTATCCGCCGTATGCATAGTTCGGCTTCTTTCGCTATGGCGCAGCTATCACAGACCCACTCGTCCAGGTCGAATCGCTCGCTTCTGTCCACATCGTGCAGCAGCACTCCCTCGTCATCGAGGAGAAGTTCTCCACACAGGCAACACGTATCCCTATATTCCATCTTATATTCCATTTTTCTTGCCTCCCTCCAAATTAGGTGTTAGGTGAATGCCTACGACCTATAACCCACAACCTATAACCTACTACTGTTTTTCTCTTTCCGAAGAGCTCGTGTTTGCGACATATCAATACGACGGTTCACCCAGTGAAAACCCCATTTCTCTGTCAGGCAATGCTCTGCGATGAAACGCCGAACCGATCCCAAAAACTTTTCTATGGCGGTCAGCTTCACATTCGGCATCATCTTTTCCCACATCATGTCTACTCTGCGATTTTCATTCCAAGAATCTATCCAATTTTTCATTTCCTTACCCTTCCTTTCCTTTTCTACGGCAGATACCCCCGCAGTATTCTCTGATAGTATTGAATTTCACTCACCAATTCCTTTTCTTCTTCGTTTTCAGATTCCAAAACATCGAGATTCACATATCTTCCCAGTAGGAAGGTTGCATGGTTAGCGATTTCTTGTTTTTCTCTTGGGTCGTTGCTTTCGTCTATCTCGGCGACGTCATTTTTTTGGCACTTCAGGATTCTATGGAAATCTCTATTGTATTTCATTTTTCTCACCCCCTCCCTTTCTATTATAATTATACCACATGCTTATTGTTTTGTCAAGCGAAAAATATATTTTTTTAACAATCATTATATAAATGTATAGCAATAACTGTGCCAATTTCGCTGTTTCTATTAGATTTTTTATAAGTTGTTCCCAATAAAAGGCTTAAGGTTCTCCAGCAAAAAAGAGTAATCGGCGAATTTTTGATAGTTTGTGTCATTTTGTCTCACCACTGTGTCATTTTGTCTCACCACTGTGTCATTTTGTCTCATAACGAATTAAGCTTACATTTTGCAAATCACATTATCAAATAGTAAGTATAGGCACACCAAGAGGTTATAACCTCAAAGGTCAAATTGTTGATTATTCGCCAGATAAACATCTTGCTAATTTCGGACATTTTTGCCCTTTATTTCGGACATTTTTGCCCTTTATTAATTAATAGTGATTATTATTAGATAATCATACAATCAACCCACTAAAATCAATCGTAATATTAAAAGTTTCGTCCCTCTTTTCTTTTGGTACACATGAGTATTTATACAGGTTTGGATAAGAACTTTCTATGTAAAGTATTGACTGTCAGGATGTTATAAAAAATTATAAAAAATGTTTTCTGCACTTGACAAATCAACAAAAGTATGGTATAATTATGGGGATTTGATAAAAATTATTTGGTACACATTATTAATGAAAGGAGACAAAAAATGGATTTCAAGGATATTAAAGGCCAAGAGGCTGCAAAAAGGGCTGTAACTGTGGCTCTTGCAGGTGAACACAATGTTTTACTTTATGGCTGTTATGGAACAGGAAAAACAATGTTTTTAGAGGCTATTAAGGATAGTGGATTACTTCCAGATACTTGTGAGGTGATTGATAATGTTGATAGATTATCTACTGCCAAGATAAGAGAATTGGAAGAGAAGTATTTTGTAGCCACAACAAAGACTTGCCCCTGTGGCTATTATAGACATCTACATAAAAGTTGTCAATGTACGCCAGCAAAATTTTCAAAATTCTATACCCATCTAAAAGAGTCAGGATTTCTTGAATGGGTGGATATTTTCATAGAATTGCCTCCATTACGTTATTATGACATGGTTAGAGAGGATAAATCGGAAACCAATAGTACAAAATATATTGTGGATTACGCAAATAATATATCCTTCTACAAAAGTTTGGATATACACAAAGAAGTCAATTATTTGTTAGAACAGGGCTTAAAAGAGTTAGGTTGGGGAATGAGGGAATATACAAAGATTAAGAAGATTAGCAGAACAGTAGCAAATTTAGATGGGAAGGAACTCATAGGGGCTGAGCACATAAGCGAGGCTATACAGTATAGGATGAGGGAACTTTAAATTGAATATATATGAAACAACAGGAGGGCAAAAAATGAAGGTGAAGGGCAAGGAAATGGACATAGAAGTATATAGATTAGTATGTTATTGTGGGGAATCTATACCTGTACAGGTACAAGACCTTGATATATGTTCTGATAGAAAGGAACTATCTCAATGTTATATTAACTGTGCCTGTGGGCGTGATTATATAGTCAAGATGGTTTTAAATAGTGAGGAGATTATAGAATAATGAAAATTCAAATTAAGTCAAGATTTCCAAAAGAAGTTATAGAAGAAGACATACTTTATGAGACAGAAGGAACAGATTACATAAGTTATTATTGCTATTAAGGAAGGAGAATGTAATGAAAATAAGGGTCAATACAAAATCGTTGAGAGAAGCATTGAAAGGATTTACTGGTATAGTAAATGCGAAATCTTCTGTGGAAATTTTACAGGGTGTGAAGATTCAAACCAAAGATAATCAGTACATAACCATTACAGGCACAGACTTGGAGTTTTTTAAGACTGTGAATGTGCCCTGTGAAATATTGGAAGGGGGCGGGTTTACAACAAATCTAAAGGTCTTACAAACATGGCTAAAAGAAATAAGAAGTAAAGAGGTTATGCTTGAGCCCATAACAACAAATAGGTATAAAGTTGTATCAGATAGCATGAATTACATGATTGAGCCACATGATTTGGTAGATTATCCAGATGCCATGCCCACAGAAATTACAGACGATAAAATGAATGTGGATGTAACTACTCTACAAGACATTTATAAGAAACACTCAATCAATACTACCTCCTTACACGTAGACCCAGCTATGCATGAGCCTATGACAACAAAATTGAGCTATATCTGTATAGATATAGATGGAGAAATAATTGCAACAAGCTGCAATGGATATATGGTTGTACGAACAACTCATTTGATAGAGCAAGGCGCAAAAAAGAGGTTATTGATTAAACCAAAAAGTCTAAAACTGCTCCTTAGAAATGTAAAAGGGGGGAATGTAGAAATAGGTTGGAATAATGATTGCTTTTTGGTACAAACCAAAGACGCTCTAATGGGTCTTAAATTGGACATAGATGTAAACTATCCTGAAATACCTTATGAAGGGTGTTTAGAAGTAAGATACAGGGTAATTATCAAAACTGACGAATTAAGGACGGCATTAAAATCAATGGCATTTTTGGGGGGGACAAATAAAAGGAACTACGAGGATAGAAAAGGGTATGTTGATTTCATTTTCAAAGAAAATAAATTAGAATTAGTAGGAACAACATGTTATGAAGAAGAGCCTGTAATAGAAGCGTTACTATCACTCAACAATAATATAGGCAACAGGGAAATAAGGTTAAATCCTGTTTTTGTATTAAACGCTTTAGACTCCCTTGACAACGGTACTGATTCTTTAGAGTTTGTTTTGTACGAAGGAGAAACCTCAGTAAGCTTAAAAAACACAAAAGGGGATTTTGCTATGATTATGACAATAAGAAAGGATGAAGATGAAGATTAATCAAGAAGATATAAAATTTGTGAGGAATCAGGGAAGTGGTCTTGTTGGCGGTAGCGTTATAGCAAAGAATGCCACAGATGAGGGGCTTCAATGGTTGGTTGACCTAAAACGAAAGAGGCATGAAGCCAATTTGAAATTACTTGAAATTTCAGAGAGTATTAAATGTTGGGAAAACTATTTATCGGAAAAATACGAGAGGGTATAAAAAATCAACCAGAAAGGTAAAAAATGGTTAAAAAAGGCTACAATATTGCCAAAGGCAAGTTAGTAAAGGTTACGTATGACATCCCGCTTACATTCCTTGACTTCGTAAATGAGTATGCGGAAAAGAACTCCATACCAAAATCAGCAGTAGTGCGTAATGCTATCAAGGATTTTATGATTAAGGTGAATACTACTCCAAGTGAACATGATATACTCGTAAAACATTTACTTGAAATCAAGACCCTGCTTAGTAAAAAAAGGAAGAAAGTGTAATTTTGTGGTACATATATACTTTAGGATAGTATCCCACACGGACTTCCATTCTATAAAGCAGGTGTATTAAATGCAAAAAGAGCAAAGAGAGATTATGTAAGGAGTGCGCTGATAAAATGGAAGAACTTTGTGATATTAGTAAATTCTTTTCAGATAATCTAAATAAGTTATTCCCTTAAATAGGCTGTTTATTTTATTTTCAAAGATTTTTGAGCAAGTTCTTGAGCATACATTTGTGTTTTTTTAGACAGGTTATTCAAAAATTTTTCAGTAACTCTGTAACCAGATTTGGCAAAATACTTCTTTATATTTTTCTTGTCAATAAAATCACCAGGCAGTTCATTGAATACACTTTCAACAAGTTTTTTTTGTGGTACGGATAATCTATTTAACTTAGTCCAGTTAAATACAGTCCCTCTCGTTACGCCACATTGCTTTGCAAGCCATATCTCTGTTTTATTGAATTTGGCAAGTAACCTTAGTATGTCCCTGCCAGTTTCTGCCTTTGACAATCGTATTCTCCATCATCTATCATCATCCAATTTCTCCTCAATCCGTCCTTCTACCAAATCTGATAATTGGCTGAGGGCAGTGTTTATATTACGCAGTTCTTGCATCAATAATTTATGAAATATCTTAAGTATGTTGACATCTTTATCCGTCCTCATAATGACCCATCTTAATGCGTTTTCTGCTTCTTCATTGGTACATAATACACCACCATCAACTAACCTTTTAATTTCCTCTATCATTATAATTTTCCCTAAAAAACCTTTCTTATATCACGAAGAAACAAGGGGAAGTCGCCAAATGAGGAGAGTATGTGGGGGTTGGAAGGCAACTTCCCCCTTGCCCATTTAAAATTCACTATCTACTGTTTTTATCCAACGAAATTTAAACCTTTTTTTGGGGCACTCTCCCAAGATTATAAACCTTCCCGTGAGAGTATTCCCATCTTGCACGCCATGAATAAAAACCTTACTTGTCCTATTAAACTTACCATTTCCAACAAAGACAAAGCTATTTTCGGGGCAGTAGTTATACATGTACCCTCTAATAACATTTTCAGCATAACGCACCCTGAACCTACCACTACTTTCACTACTACTCTCATCAACAACCAGTCTTGCCTTTTCCTCTCCTACTTTGCCTCTCCATATTGACTTGACTGCATAACATGGTACACATAGTACAAATACCAGACAAAAAATCATACATCCGAGCCATTTCATGGTTATTCACCTCCTTCCTTTCTCTTTTCAGAAATATCTATTTCTACAAGCCCATCTTGCTCATACCAAAACATATTTTATCCTTTTAAACTCCTCAACAAATCTAAACTCATTTTCTCCTTGCCTTCCAACACATTATCAATCCTCTTATCAATCCATGTGTCTGTTTGCAGAATATAATAAAAGCATTTTTTGGTTTGTCCCCTTCGATGCAATCGGTCTTGGCTTTGTATCCACTGCTCCAGACTGAATGACCTGCTATAATAGATTGTATAATTACAATTTGTAAAGGTTAGCCCATGCTTTGCACTATCTGGATGAGCTGTCAACACATCTAACTTACCAGAAATAAAATCATCAATGTTCTTTTCCTTCTCTTTGAGGGTCTCCTCACCCGTTAAACAGCCAATTTTTAATATGCCCTTAAAATGTTTCAATATGTGCCTTTTCTCTTCATTGAACTGAATCCATATAATGACTTGTGAATTAATCTCCTTTAAAAGTTCTTTTAAAACCTCTATCTTTGATGGGGGATTGGCTTCCCAAATAGTTTTGCCTTCCCTATAACAAAAACCACTTACTACTTGTCTCAATTTAGCCATTACAGGTAAAGCTCCCCGTAAAGTTAGATATTCATCATTCAACAATCTAATAACGTCCTCTTTTATAAGCTCATAGGTATCAAGCTCTTCCCGATTTTGCTCTACTTGATATGGTATATATACCTTATCAGGCAAATCCAATGCTTCGTCTTTCTTTAGAAAAACAGCCCTCCCATCAAATTGTTTATAGAAATCTAACTTGAGTTCTCTTTTTAACTTCCAATCATATCCCCTATAACCCGACTCCCTAAACCAAGTCCTGCGCCATTTGTAAAAATTATCATCTATGGCTCCTATGGTCTTTAATTGCGCCCAGTATTCCTTTTCTGAATTGGGAGCGGGCGTTCCTGACAGGCAATATTTATATCTTATATTATTCCCCAATTCCAACACAGCACGAGTTGTTTGTGTTGTATTATCCTTAATATTACTTGATTCGTCGAGCATTAGAATTTTAAAGTTGAATTTTACAAACCTATTCAGAAGTTCCATTGCTTTATTAAAAGTATTTTCGTATTTTATTATCTGAGCGGAGGTCATTGCTTCCCTCTTATTATTAGATAAGTTCTTAGGCAATCTAAACATTTCATAATTCAATACATAAATATCATAACCTGCTGGTATATGCCCCTTTGTATCCCTAAGAGATAGTATTTTTAGAGTATCCTTATAAAATTTTTGGCAATCCTTAAACCAAGCATTTTTTATAAGTATGAGAGGGCAAATAACTAATGCAGGACTTATTCCATGCTCCTTGAAGTATCTGATTAATTCAAGCGCTACAAAAGTTTTTCCTATACCTTGCTCCAGAAAAATACCATACCCACTATTACTTTGCAGGGCTTTGTGAACAACATCTTTCTGATAACCATACAATTCTGAATGTGGTATAAAGGAATTAAAAGATTGCTTAATCTCTCGATGTTCTGATACTGCTTTTGTTATTTTTTCTAACTCTGTGTTCAAATTTTCATATCGTGCTTCTGGAAAATGGTTTCTCAACCAACCTAAAGAATTTAATGGGACTTCCCACCGTTTCTCCGCTGGATGCCACCTCCTGCCAGGACAATCCTTAATAGCCAAAATCAAATCTGGATTGTAAGGGAATTTCACTATGAGTCTGTTTTCTTGTTTGCTTATCTGTATCATTTCTATAAATAAATCACAAGAGCGGGCGGGGAAAGGAGACGAGGAAACGAAGAACCCCGTTCACGTCTTGGGTAAAACGTGAAAAACCGCCCTGCTCTTGTTTTATAACTATTATAACACATTATAAGTGCTCGTATTCCATTAATCAGGTATCCCAATCAATGCTCTAAAGAACCAAAGGGAAAAGAGTAGGTATAATAGGAAGGAATGCGCTTTTATTTCATAAGACCAAAGAGTTATATAAAGACAAAAGTATGCAATACCGAGTAAATAGGCATAACTGTGTAAGCCTTTTCCCAATATTTGTTTAGTCTCTTCAAAGGTTAATACCACTATTAATAAAAGCCCCACTACTCCAATAATATTTTGAAATGTTATCATCCTCAATTGCCCCTATTTCCAGACCATTGTATTAATTATTACAATTTATGTCCTATTGTTACTTTTATTTTTTCCATTTTGACTCCTTTCTTTATAAAACTTATGAATGGTTTCTAATGATAATCTATATCGTTCTGGCAACTCAGCATTCCACTTGTCTATATGTTTTTGATTGACCTTGCAGAACTCTTGCCAATACATTTGTTTACCGTAATCGGTTAGAACGTCCCCAAAAACATGTAAAACTAATTTCTCAAACACGAGAAGGGGATTGAATCCATCCTCAAGCATTGTACGCCAATGGATATAGAAGTTTATGTCCTTTTCACATAGCCAATTAATGTGAAAACTGTATTCGTTGCTTTTCTTTTCCTTAGTCATTTCTTTTTAAGTATACTTCTATAACCTTCCCCTATTTCCAAAGCTATTACAGCTTCTAAGTGTTTTGCAGTTGCGATTGCAAGACGAGATTTTAAGTAACTTTCTTGATAAGCTTTAGTTGCTTGTTGATGGTCAGGATGTACTGTAATATGAGCATCAAGGGCTTTCTCGGTAGGTTTCCTCGCACCTTCTGGAACACTACTATATTCTATATATAAGTTAGCCCATATTTTGTCAAGCTCGTCTTTTGCTTTTATAAGGACTACCTTTGAATTGGCTTCCTCAATTAATGCCTCGTTATAATCAGCTAATAACTTTTTCCTGTCCAATTTTAACGCTCCCAAATTTTAAAAATATTGTAAAAATCTTATTCATATTCTAACTCATTTCTTTTGGCACAACCATGACATCTATTAAATACATCCCCCCAAGCCCTACACTCTACCATATAGGCTTTTGAATTTATACTATTACATTCATCACAGACAAAATCATCTGAAGACAATGTCCCTGATAAAATTCCCTCCACACAATCCTGACAAATTTTTAGGGGAGATACAACAGAGTTGGAGCATTTTTCGCATTTGGTAAATGTTTTTTCCATATTACCTTTATCCTTGTTACCCTATATTATACCACATAATTTGAAAAAGTCAAGCCCCAAAAGTATAAAAATTTGACCCCTGTTTGTAACTATGCACTACAACCATACTTATATAGTATAAAAATTATTCTTAAATTTTTTATAAAACTCCTTGACTTTTTCAAATTATGTGGTATACTTATTACTATGATTAAAATAGAACAGATAGAACTGGTAAAGGAAGAAAGATACTGGGAACAACAGGTCAAGGAAGCGAGAAGTCTGGTAGATAATAATTGGAGACTTGGGGAAATAACGTTGGAGGTCTTGAAAACAGCAAAGTATGGGGAGAGTACATTAAGCCAATTCGCTCGCCAAGTTGGTACACATCCTGCGAGTTTATACAGGTATAAAAGAGTTGCAGAAGAAATTACACCTGAATTGAAAGAGAGGTTTGAAAAAATTTTGAGTTTCTGCATGTTTGAAGAACTTATCAAATCAGGTGTTTCCCCCAAAAGATACAAGGAGTATCTTGAAAGGGCAGTTACTGAAAACTATTCAGTAGCAGAATTTGGAAGGTTTCTGTCTGGTACACTCTCAGGAACACTTGAAGAAAATATTAAACCAGTAATGATTAAGTTCCCAGGTGAATTAAGAGGATTCATAGATGAAATTTTCGATACACTCGCCCAAGAACTTAAAGTTGGAGCTGATTCTGATTACTCAAAGAACAAGAACATACTAACGGCTTTTGTAATAGCTTGCAAAGACCACTTAGAAGGATGTCATAAATAAATTTGTTAATATAAAAAACTTTAAGAACCCTTTAAGAACCCTTTAGGAGGCAAATAAAGATGAGCAAGGAAATAACCAAACATGAATCTCCCACCTTAGCAAAAACAGATTCTAATTTTGACCCCGTATTTAGAGGACAACCCCTTGAGCATAAAGGAATACCAAGACTAACAACACTAAGGGGAGACTCCCCCGAACGGTATGCAGGAATAAAGACCCCAACATTTGTAAATCCAACTACCAAAGAAACCTATATGCCCATAGTGGGCAGAATTATAAGTATTGCAACAATGAGGGTTTATAGAACAAAGGACGACACTGGAAAAATTGATTGGTCAATGCCTCCTTTATGCTATTCTGATGATGGTAATGGGAGGATACCATCAACGGATTTAGAAAATCCATATAGTCAGGAATGTACAAAACGGATTGATTATATAGAGATGACAAGAATAGAACCTGTTTGTCAATTCGCAAAATGGACTAAATCTAAGGATAGTAAGAGAAACATACCCCCAGAATGTGCTGAAATTGTATATTTTCTCGTACTACTTGAAGAATCCTCTTTGCCTGTATGGGTATATTTTGACAGGGTTGCCCTGCCAGATGCAAAGAAATTCATAAATAAACTGAAAGAGATTGTAATAAAGAAAAAAATAAGCCATCCTTGGGATTATATTATTAAAATAGGTCTAAGACAAGATATTAACAATAAGGGTGGCGACATTAAACGTCCAGTACATGCAGAGTTTACAATCATGGGGAGAGACACTGAAGATGATGGATTTAATCCTGACGAAGAAGTTAGAGAGCTTGTCCAGAATTTGACCACGAATGCTCCAAATCTTCTAAACCCAACCATCACAGGCATTAATTATGATTCGGAAACCAATTAAAGGGGAAAAAAAGAGCATCATAGCGTCTGTTGATTCAGATATTCAATCAGGCTCAAAAACCCCGAATTTGGACAAAAAATATGTCGAAATATCCCCTCCAAGAGAGGCTCATAAAGTCAGAGTACCTAAACGTTCCAAAGAATTCATCCGAGCTCGCATAAACGAAATTTACCGAGAATTAAATCAGGGCTAATCATACTAAAAAGGAGTCGAGTTGGCACAACTTCACGAAAACCAGAAGGTTGGAGATTTCTTTTTATCCCCAAAGGCGCTCCTTGATAAAATTGGACTTGTTTCAAATAGGCACTATCTTAAAATAAAAGAAAAATTCGTTGTTAAAAAATGCTTCTTTTGTTCGGGAGAAACATCCACATTCCAAATTGACTGCACAAGCGGGAGCTGGAACTGCACAAACTGCAAGAATTTTGGGAATTATGAGGCACTTAAAGCTTACATATATGATGAATTTGGTTATACAGATATAATTCCAACTCTCAATAAATCAACCCAACAAGAAAAAAAGCCATCCTCCCAAACCCTTACATTAAATGAATATACAAAAAGATATGTAAGCTCCCTTTTTACCTTAGACAATCCAACATTGAATTGGCTTGCTCACAACAACAAGCTAACAAAAGACACAATAGAGCATTTTAAGTTAGGTTCAGATATTCAAGACGGCAGATATTACACTACAATACCATATATTGATAATAAGCATAATGTAACACTTCTTAAGTATCGTTTAGCGTCTGATGAAAAGGGCGCTTATAGAACATTTATCGACCATGAAACAAACAAACCTTGCCTTTATAACCAAAATAATATCTCAAAAAATGCTAAAGAGGTATTTATCGTAAGAAGTGAGATGGAGTGTTGGGCATTATACCAGTTAGGTTGGAAAGATGTGGTCTCCATGCCTCAAACTGAAATTAATTCCTACAGGTATTTAGATGCTATAAAAGGAATGAATTGCCGAATAAATATACTATACCATGCAAAATATGCAGATAAAATTAAAATAAAAGAAATTATAGATTTCTTAGGCAAGGACAGGACTTGTCAATCAAAACTTCCACAAGAAATTTTCGATATATTTTTAACTTCCACCAGTGAGAAAGCTCAGGATATTATAAGTACGGCAATAGAAAATGCTGAAGAATCCTCATTGGTTGATTTCGTGGATATAAAAACTGCTTTTGCAGAAGTCCTGATAGAATTAGCACAGCCCAAAAGCGATATAAATCTAAATGAGGGAATTAATACACCATGGCAGACATTAAATAAAAAAGTATTCTTCAGGTGGGGAAATCTTGTAGCAATAGGAGGCTACCCAGGCTCAGGTAAAACAAGTTTTGCCTTTCAGTGGGCAAACTATTTAACTTATAAGCTGTGCCTACCCACATTATTTGTATGTCTCGAAATGAGTAAATTAGAACACGTACTTAAATATACAGAACTGTCCTTGGGAGAACATGATTTAGGAAGTATAGATTACACATTGGAAGCACAAGGTCTTATCTGCCAGAAAGAAAGAGGTGTACCTCTATGGATTCCCAGAGGGGTTCAGGAAAGAACAGCAGATGAGTTATTAAGTTTAATAGAGAAAGCAATTATAAAATACAATTTGAAGGTTGTAATGTTCGACCATCTACAATTCGTAACCTTTTCTGGTAGCGCTACAAGATACAAAACGGATGCAAGTTTATATAATCAGTTTACAACTGATTTAAAATTCTTGACAGAGAAAACGGGAATAATCTTTATATGCCTTTCACAATTAAAAAAGGGAGATGACCGCATCGTACCTACAAAACAAAGCCTGAGAGAGACAAGCGGATTATTGGATACTGCAAGCCAAATAATTTTAATCTACAGGCGCAGAAAGGATGAAGATACAGACAGGCTCGATGCCTTGAGTTCCATAACGACAATGTCTGAATACAGTTTAATAAGCCTCGAAAAAATAAGACTGGGGGGTAAACCCTTTAAGGATTTCCTAAAATATAAAAATGGTAGATTAATTGACGTACCTGCTGAATGTGCAGAAGACATCATAGAAGAAAAAAAAGCACTTTTCCCACCAAGTAATAAATTCATTAGATGAATGGCATTTTATCATGTATGAATGTCCAATTAGGAAAATAACCAAAGAGAAATTCCCAAAACTTTATGAATGTGTAATCAAGAAAGAGTCTAAAGTGAGGAATGATTGTAAAACAGAATCTGAGGAAGGCATGAATAAATTAATAACAAAGCTGGAAAGGCAATGGGCAGGTATATTTAATCAATTAATACACGATAAAGCTATTGTGAAATCCAAGCCTTTTAAGAATGATTCATTAGTATGGAGCAATCTTTTTGGCACAACCTATAACCCAGAGAAATTTCACAGCAAGTTAGCTAAAATAGACTCAGATGATAAATTGACTAAAACAAAGCTGTACTTTTTATTTTGGGGGATTAGTAACGAAACAGAGGAGAGAAATCAACAGTAATGAAAGTAGTAACAGGGATTGACTTAAGTTGGTCTGGGACTGGTATCGTAACTGGAAACAACCCAGAAAAACCTGACTTTGTGACATCTATAAAAATGAATCAACATAATAAGAAACATGCAATGTCCGTATTTAGAGAATCTCTATCAACAGAAACAACCAATCTATATGTAATAGAGGGCTTGGGTAATTATTATAAAGATAGTATATCTGTTATACCGTTGGCTAAATTGATGGGACTTCTTGAGCTATTTTTGGAAGATACTAAAGCTAAGATAATTTATATAGCTCCTACACAACTTAAAAAATTTATTACAGGAGATGGCACAGCCCGAAAAGACAAGATTATGAAGGACGTGTACAAAAGATGGGGATTTGACCCAAAGGATTCAAACGAGGCAGATGCCTATGGGCTTTTCAAAATTGGACATTGCTTGGTGAATTGTGTTGGGGAATTGATAAAGCCACAAAGGGACGTATTAGATAACATTCACAATAAATACAAATTAATACTGTAATTCAATGAAGCATAAAATAATCATTAGCTTGCCCCCCAATTCCTATACTGATTTGGAAGACTTGGTTAGAATGTATAAACCCCCAGAAGTTACACTGGAAGACTTCTATGGGAGGCTGCTTCTGGGGGGTGGTTTGGCTCATGCCAACTTTATAAAACAAACATCTTTTAAACCGTTACAAAAGACCAAGAGCAAAGAGCAAATATTAAAGGAAATTTATGGTTAGGCAAAAACCAGAATACAATAAAGAGAATTGCAATAAATGCCCCCTATTGAATCGTCCATATGTACCCAATAAAACAATAGGTAATAAGATACTGTTTGTTGCAGAAGTTCCAGGTGCTTCAGAAGAGGTAACAGGCGAACCTCTCGTAGGAAAAGCAGGAAAGATTTTCAGAGATATAGTTAATTTTGTGGGCATCCCTTGGAATGACGTTTCAATTGGTAATACTGTATGCTGTCGTACCACAACCAAAGAAGGTGGTGTAAGACCCCCTACCAAAGATGAAATAGGGCTATGTTATCCCATTATAGAACATACAATTAAAGAGCTAAAACCAGAATTTATTGTAACTCTTGGTGATACAGCTACTTCTACGATTTTAAATAATAAAAGATTAAAGATAACAGATATTGAAGGAACTCTACAAGAATCTAAATTTGGTAAAGTAATACCATTATTACATCCATCATATTTAAATTATAAACCTTATGAAACTCAAAGATATAAGGGCTCGTTCCAAAGAATGAAGGAACTTGTTTATGGTGATGCCCCCAAAATTGAAAATGAATACAAGGTTGATGGGGGTAATTTAGAAGCAAGGACTTGGTTCTTTGATAGCCTAAACAATGGAGCAATTACTTTCGATGTAGAAACTACAGGAGTAGAACTGTTTACAAAAGAGGTAGATTTGCTTTCTATTGGGTTTGGAACACAAGACCAAAAATGTATTGTAGTAGATTGGGTAAAGAATTCTCAGGTTGAAAGCTATAAAAAATTACTGGAGAATCCAAATATTCCTAAAGTGTTGTTTAATGCAAAATTTGATTGCAACGCCCTTAAAAAGATAGCCAACATCAACGTCAAGGGAAGATTACACGATGTAATGTTGGCTCATTATTTAGATTCGGGAATGGTTGGGGGTAAAATAGTTAGTAATAAATTAAAAAACATTGCGAAGGCTTATGGTGTTTCAATTAACCAAATCAAAGAAGTTGACCCAGCTAAAATAGGCGAGATACCTAAAGAGGAACTATATGAATATAATAAGTCTGATGTCGTGCTCACTACATATTTACATAATAAAATTCCTAAAAGAGAACCTGCTTATAGCTTATTGTGCAATGCTATTCCTATGCTGTCTGATGTAGAATCCCGTGGTTTACTTATAGATTCTGGACATTTGGAAAACACACTCTTACCCAAATACAAGAGGTTGTATGATGATACACACAACAATATTATAGCTTTTGTAAAAGACGAAAAATTTAATCCAGCATCCCCCAAGCAAGTAGCAGGATTTCTAAGAAAAGATGGGGTTAAATTGTCTAAAACGCCAAAAAACAATTACTCTGTAAGAAGTGATATTATTAGTAACATTGACCACCCACTATGTAAATTACTGACTGGATTCAAAAAGACTCAAAAACTCTTATCCACATACATTGAACCCTATTTAGGCATGGACAGGATTCATACTAATTATAATTTACATTTTACTGAAACAGGTCGGGTGAGTTCTGGAAAACCATTCAATGTTCAAAATATCCCCAGAGACCCTGAGTTCAGGAAGTTATTCATAGCCCCAGAAGGGCATGACTTTGTAAGCATAGATTTCCAACAGATTGAGCCTAAAGTGTTGGCATTATTAGCGGGGGATAAGGAACTTCTAAATACAAGTGATGTTTATACATTTATTTTTAAGCGGATGTATAGAGGGCTACCCACAAAAGAGGAAAGACAGGCATTAAAACCAAGAGTTTTGGGAGTAATGTATGGACTTATGGATGAGGAAGTTATCAGAACATTCTTCCCAGCTTTCCCAAAAGTGGCTCGGTGGATTGCTTCCGTAAGAAATAAAGCCCTAAGAACAAAAAGGATTGATGTTCCTTATACCAATAGATGGAGAGACTTAAACAGAGAAGAAGACTCAGACAGAGTAAAAAGGTTGGCAGTTAACACAATAATACAGAGTTTGGCATCAGATATTACGATTAATGCAGGTATTCAAGTATATAGAGCAGGATTTAATGGGGTATATATATGTAATACTGTACACGATGAGATTGACTTCTATGTTAGAAAAGATTTAATTAAAAAAGATATTATAAAAGACATAGTAAATATCATAAAGGAATCTCCATCTCAAATCATACCTGAAATGAAGAATGTGCTAAATGTAGATGTAGAAATAGGTAAGGATTGGAGCTTTACATGATAGAAGAAAACGAAATAACAAAACCTACTTATAAACAATGTAGTCAGTGTAAGGATAGAATAAAAGAAAAGATTACACCAACAAAATATAAGAGCATTATGAGATTCTACAAAACAAAGTGTGTTGTGTGTGGTACAAGGCGGAGATTAGAGTTGGCGCACATAGTGCCAAGGAGCGTAATTGTGTGTAATAGCATTTATAACCTATTACCAATGTGTAAGCAACATCATAGGGAGATTTTTCATGGGGAACGATAAGGAAAAAACATATACATTTACCCTCACCGAATTAGAACGTAATATAGTAGTAGAGGCACTCCGAAATAGAAAAGACGCTAATAAAGGGGATTATTATTCTACGTACTGGTATTTACACTTATTAGACAAAATACAACATCCTAGACAAAATACAACCTCTCAAATAAAGGAGCAAAAAATGTGTAAATCATTAGGCACTGTTTTAGAGGAAAAAATAGCAAAATATAACACGGGGAATAATAATTATGAAGACTTTCCTGTTGGCACAAAAGTTAGAATAATCACACCATACTCAGATTGTTGCTTTTTTTGGGAATACCAAACAGGAGTTGTTACAAAAAATACAAGACGATACTTAGGAATAGAAGTTACATTTGATATACCTATGGAATTCAAAGATGGTTATATTAAATATAATCATGGTTTCAGTCCCGAACAACTTTGTAAATTAGATTCAGGCATTCTGGGAATGTGCCAACAAGTTTTGGAGGATAAACAGAAATGAATAACATACCTAAGACAAAGGTATTACGTTAATGACGAGAGGCATAATATTCTGTAACCCAAGATTAAATCAGAAGCACTCCAGAAAATTTCACAGTTATTGGTGGGCTTTTCAAAAAATTTGAATTATCTAATATTTTCAGATGTACACATATCAGAGAAAACACTATCTATGGTTACAAAGGTGTTTGACCAAATGATAAATTACAGTCTTAAAAATAATATAAATACATGGCTTTCTTGCGGGGATTTTCTACACAGACAAGAAGATGAAAAATATAATGTTATAATAGAAGCCATGAGATTGATAAAAAAAATTAAGGATAATGGGATTATTCTGCGGAGTATTAAAGGAAATCACGATAGAAATTCATGGAGATTATTAAAAGAATTCGGAATTTCCTTTATTCCTGATGGGCACTCCATACATCCAAAGGGGCACTTTGAGTTATGTCATTATGTGCCAAAAGAATCAAATCCATTCTTTGGGGACAAGACCAAACCCATAAAAAGCTTTGACAGGAACAAAATATATTTTTTAGGGCATTGGCATCAGCCAACATCATTTCAAAAAAGTAATCTTTGTTTTGTAGGAAGCCTCATACCTGAGAGATATGGAACTCTCAATGAGGTTTACAGATGCAGATTTATCCATTTTGACTCCGACAGGTCGGAAATAAAATACATTTATAGTAACACAGAGGGCAAATTCACGCTAAGTGTAGATAAATGGCTAACCTATATACAGGATGGAACTGTAAAACATGATGACTTTGTTAGGTTAAATTGTAAGAATCAAGACGAAATTGATGTAGTAATAACAAGAATCAAGGAGCTAAATATCAAGAATGCAAAGATATTTCCTGTTTTCAATCGCCAAAACAATAAACCAATGCCTAAAAAGCAGAAGATTCCATCAATCAGGAAACTCATAGAGGATTATGGGAGAGATAACGGATTGGATGTAAAGGTTCCTCTGGAAACATTAAATAGTTTAGGATATTAAAATATGAGTAAACCTAAAGAAAAAACAACAAAAGACAGGGCAGAAATAAGGACGACAGAGGAACACATTGCTTGGATTCGGGAGAATATAGGCAATGTAATAGCCTCTAATAGGGTTGCCCCCTGTGAGGTTATATCTTCAGGGTCTATAATATTAGATAGAATCCTTGGTGTAGGAGGATTTCCTTTGGGGTCTATCATAGAGATTTGGGGAGAAAAGGGAGCAAGTAAGAGCACTATTGGTATAAATACAGCAGTAGAAACCCAAAGGAAGAAACAAAATGTATTATTTATAGATGCAGAGTGCTCATTTGATAACGGTTATGCACATAATTTAGGAATAGATTTCGACAGACTTGTCCTTATTCAATCAGACGATGAAGGTAACTTATATGCTGAAAACATAATGAAGCTTATAGAGAAAACAATACTGGATTCAGACATTAAACTTATAATCTTGGATTCATTGCCCGCACTCTTACCAAGAAAGTTTCTCGAAGATGGAATGCTTAACTACGATTCTGGGGGAAGGTTAGCAGCTATTGCAGGACTTGTAACAAAAGCATTACCCCGTTTTGCTCAGATTATTAAACCAAGGAACAAGATACTTATAATCATAAATCAGGTTAGGGCTAATTGGGGAGCGGGTTTGAATTCTTATGCGCCTCCTTATACAAGACCGTGCGGTGAAGCATTAGAACACTATAATCGAATACTATTGCAATTGAGTCCGTCCGATGCAATTAAAAAGAGCGAAAAGAAAATAGGGCATTGGGTAACGGCAACCATTAACAAATCCAAAGTTGCCCCGCCCGATAAAGGTAAATTTCCATTAATTTATGGGGAAGGAATTGACACAATCTTAGAAGTTGCCACTTTAGGTAAAGCTCTTAACCTATTTGAGGATAAGGAAGGTAAACGCTTTTATAAAGATAATATTATAGGAAGAACAATTGAAGGTATGAGGGCATTTTTCATAAATAACCCCACAATATTAGAAGAATTAATAATGGAGATTGAAAATGGATAAAAAAAGGTTACAAATATGGGTAGAAGGAACTGAGCATGGCTTTAAGGTTACTAAGGGAATACCAAAAGATGCCTAAATGAGGGGATTTCATTACGATGTTGATACTAACACTATAAAAGTATTAATAGAACATCCCAACTTCCCGATAACTCAAAAAGGCAAGGAAATCCCAAATATGGTTGCACACCACAAACGATTAAACATTTTGGGGGCTAAACCTATTTATTGCAGGAAATGCAAAACAGAAATGTTATATTCTTTTGAAACACAGACTTTTAAATGTGCAGAATGTAATAATATAGTGCCAAAAGAGGAATATGAAAGTGATTGTAATTCCTCTCATTTATTACCAGATACATATACATTTTGCAAGGGAATTTGATAAGGAGGATTAAAAATGGGAGGAAAACCTATACCAAGATTGACCAAGATAAAGAAGATAGTGGAGCGGATTCAAAAGGCGAAAGAGCGCTTGATACAATTGGAGGAAAATAAGACTTTATTAATAGAGGAGGAGAAAAAGGACATAGCAGAAAAATCTAACAAGCTCACAGAATTATCACGAGGAGGTTAAGATGAGTAAGGATATATCTTTAGGCGTTTTAAGTAAAGCCCTTAATCTATTTAAGGATAAGGGAGGCAATTATAAGAAGAGTATGAATAAGAGATATATTTATGTGGCAAGGGATACTTTTGGAGACTACTATATCTCCCATTCCCAACCATTTAAAGATTTTAAGCCTCACTACGATAAATATTACAATTGGGTAACGGATACAGAAAATAGCGGTATTACCCGTATTTATGAAGAAGATTTTAAGGAAATTTTTGACTTAGAATTAGAAATAGGGGAATGTAAAAAGATAGAGATTAGGTTAAAATTTGTAAAGGATTAAATAAGGTGATTTTAAAACTTGAAAATTACGCATGTTTCGATAAGACAGAGCTTACTATGCAAAAGGGATTACATTTGATTCATGGCGATAATGGGATGGGTAAATCAAGTCTGGTAGAGTCTATTGGTTGGTGTATCTGGCAATATAATAATAAACTGGACTCTAAAAAAGGCATATCGAGTGTTATAAAAAAAGGTAGTCCTTTCTGTAAGGTAAGTTTAAATACTGGGGCACAAATATTTTATAGAGAAAGGACTATAACCCAAAGTAGAACTAATATAAAAGATATTGATGAACTCACCCCAATCTCCTATGATATTTATAGACAAATTGTTCATGTGAATTTTTCTACGGCAATTATGCAAATGACGTCTGGGAAAAAAAATAATTTACTGAGCGCATTAAGCAATTCAGAAGTCATAAATGGTTGTGCTAATAAATTAAATAAAGATTGTTCTGATTTACGAAGCATATACAACGAGTACCTAAAAGAAATGTATGGTATTCAGGGGGTTATAAAAGAATTCAAGGGAACTCCTGCAAGCAAGTTTGAAGCAGATTATGATACCAAACTACGATTACAGATAGATAACTTATCATACACATTAAAAGACCACCAAGGAAATAAGAATAAATTTACAGCCCAAAAATGCCAGAAGGATAATGCAGTTAGCATATTGAGTGATAATAACACATGCCCCAACTGTCTTCAACCAATAAGAGAAGATTACAAAGAACACCAATTGTCTATCCTGAAGAAGGACATTGCTAATTTACATTCTGCCATAGCCAAATTTGAGCACCTAATAGGGAGGAATGTTAAAAAACTGAATGATTTGAGGGTTGACCTCGACCACTATATATATTACCAAAAGGTGCAGGACAAAATTAATACAATGACTACGATTGAGGATGAGATTAAGAAATTGGATAAGAAGATTGAAATACACAAAAAATGGTATGATTTCTTTAGCAGTAATGGAAGCAGGGGGGCTAAGGCTGCATTAGCAAATGTATACACCCAATATATTGAAGAATTCATACGAAATTTGCAAAACGTATTTGATTTTGATTTAAAACTCAATTGGGAGGACAATACCCTAACCATATTTGTTAATACTATTCCTTATGAGTATCAGGGCAATGGCATTAAAAGACGATTAGATGTGCTCCTGAGTCTTGCCTTAAGGCAATTAGTAGTTTATTTAAAAGGGGATTTGGGAATTTGTAATTATCTTGTGATGGATGAGTTATTCAATAACCTCGATAGTAAAGGCATAGAAGAAACATTGGAGTTATTAAAGATGGTTGATATTTCATACCCAACATACATAATATCCCCTCGTTATGTAGATTTTGACTGGGATAGCACAATCGAGGTCAACGAGGGCAAGATAAAGATTACCACATAAGATATAATACTAAATAAATTAATCTTTACCTTGACTTTTTTGATAAATTATGCTAAGGAGGTTAAAATGAGTGTTTGGATAACACGAGATATGGAGGAAAAAGACTACATCTCCATTTGGTGGAAGAGAAAACCTATATTCGACTCTGAAGAGAAAAAATTTATAGACCAAAAAGAGTGTGAAAGCTTGTGTGAGATTAAAGAATTTTATAACGCCACAGGTGTACAATTAAAGGAGGGTGAAATAAGAAGAGTGAAAAAAATAGAATTTGAATTTTACTAAAAAAACCTTGACTTCTCTTTAAAATGTAACTATAATTACTATAATTGGGGAAATCAAAAATCTCGGAAAAGAATTAAAAGAATATGTAAAGAGCAACCTAAGCATCGAACTTAGGTTGTTTAGAAAAGGCAACAGTTAATAGACCCTTTTTCTTTCCGAGATTTTTGAGGGTCTATTAACATGTTGCCTTTTCTATTTACAGAGAGGAAAAAATTATGGAAATGGTCTTTTACGGGAATATTAATTTTGTAAATGAAGATAATGAAGATAGCGAGAAAATAACCTGTTCGTGGGACTGTTCTGCCGAGCTATCGTTCATTCCGCCTGTCAACAGTTGTATAACCCTCTCTGAATCCTCAATAGGACAGAGCGACCCAGCAAGTGTGATAAAGGTAGAAACCGTAACACTAACTGACGAGATGGGTATTATTGTCGAATTTGCAGATGTTAATTACCATGAACTATACGATAAAATCAATACTATATTTGACGAGTTCAAAGAGGGATGGGACAAGTGGTTCGACCATTATGGGGGTAAGTGGTCTAAAATAAACGTAGAAAAACCAAAAAAAGAAGAGTACAGACGCATAGAGCAAATCCTCCGTGAAAAATACAAAGAGGAAAGGAAGAAAGAAAGAGACAGCTACAACAAGGCATTAATGAAGGAAAGGATGGAGAAGGATGAATCGAGCAAGTGAAAAACGCAAAGGGACAAATGCAGCCAAAAAATCCAGAATCACAGCATACAATGAGAATATAATAGAACAAGATAAACAAAATCCTGAAAGGATATATTACTTGGAACGGGAAAGGCACAAGCAAAAGAGGACATTTTATGGTAACAAATACAAAGAAGATAAACAAGAGATACTCCGAGATTTAAGCGAGGGGGTATATAGGATTCTGACACACATCAAAAACAAGAGTGGAATCTGTAAGAAACCAAAAAAGGAACTCAGACATAAATTCTCTGACTGGGGAGTAACAGACTGCCAAATTAGACAATATGTGCAAAAATGTGTAAATGCCAGATTTCCCCATAGGTCTGTGATATATCACATAGACAGGTGGAATGATTTTATGAATGACGATTTGGGCGCCATGCTGACATACCTGATTGACAGAAATTACTGGTTTTATAAAAGGATGCCCAAAGATAAAAAATGGGTTTTTTATTATCTAAAAACTCAAACAAGATTGGGCATTCTCTTTACAAGATATGAAGATGAATTCTCAGAAGACCTTAAAGAAAGACTACTGAAAGCTCTGAAACCATCTATAAGGAAACTGCTAACCAAGTCCAGAGAAAAGCATCCAAAAGATGCGGAAAAAGCCATATCTGAATTCAAGGGAAAAATGAGAAATTTTGTAAAAAAACAGAAAATAAAACATAAATCGGAAAAACAAAGTAAGTTATTGGAAATAAAAGGGTTAGATGAAAAAACTGAAAAAGGAAAAAATGAACCAATCTACAAACAAAATGAGGAAAAACTGACCCCTTCTGTAAGTAATACCCCCTATATATATAGACAGAGTAATATTCCTTTTAGGAATAAGTTTTTTAAAGAAGGAATAAGCGGGAGCATAGAACCAAAAGGAAATGATAATCTGGTTGGGGGTTTTTTGGGAGAATGTGAAAATATAGATAGGGATTTTTTGGGTAGAGATGAGAATCAGGTTAGAGATTCTGTTGACGTTTTGGTTGATAATTCTTTGAATCAGGTTGATGTAAGGGAAAATTTAAATGTTGGTTCTGAATATTCTTTGGGTAGAGATGTTTCTGATTCGGATGCTAATCGTGGTTCTGGGGATTCTTTTTTGGGGGACTCTTTGGAGTTGGCTCAGATTTTGAAAAAAAATAGGGTTGAAAATGATAAACGTGGATTTGGGAGTAAGATAAATGGGAATCTGAAAGGAGATTTTTGTAATATTGTAAAAATCCATGAAAATTCGCAGGAAGGGTGTATAGAGGCAATCAAAAGGGCTGACTGTGGTCAGGCTGCCCATTCTCCATCCAAGTCCTTTTTTGGTGTCTCTGCGCCTCAAATTGGGGCATCCTGTGGTCAAAGAACACCAAATATTGAGGAAATCACCAAATTGGCAGGTTCAGTTCCATACAAAACCAATTTGAAGGATAGCGGACAGGGAAGTGGAAATGGGGATAAACTCACAGGCAGGGAGGACAAATCGTGTGGTCATCAGTTGGCAGATTTGGATTACAAGGATTTCTACTCCCATTATCTCAAACTGGAAGACAGGGAGCTTTCAAATGGGGATGTCAAGGCTTTGTGTCCTTTTCATTCAGATACAGACCCAAGCATGAGTGTCAATTTAAAGACAGGTAAATGGTTTTGTTTTGGGGGGTGTAATAATTCTGGGGGACACGTTTATGAGTTCCTGAAAAAGATTTATGAAGAATCTAATCAGGAAGAACAGTTCAAGACTTACAGGGGCATGGTTGACTTTATCAAGTTAGGTTTATGGAAAGAATGGAAGCCTGAATTTTCATATTCGCCCCTTGCCCAACTTGAATTTGAAGGCAGAAAGCATAAACCAAAAGCCCTAAAGAAGATAAAAGCAACTGAGCATTACACTTATGAATCGTTTGACAGTACAATTAAGTATAAAAAGACACGATATGATTTTGAGGACGGCTCAAAGAGTTTCAAGTTTGAGAATAGAGAAGGCTTTTCTATTTTCTACAATGAATCCAATGTGGTGAAAGCGCTTAAAGCAGGCGAGGATGTTTATGTATTTGAGGGTGAAAGGAAGGCTAACTGGGCTATTGACAATGGTTTAACAGCCACATGCCTTGACACTGGGGCTAACTCCAAATGGAACCAACGGCTTATAGATTTGGTTAAGAATAATACAGCAGGCTCGACCTTCATCTTAGTGCCTGATAATGACAAGGCAGGGGAACAGTATGTTGAGAATTTTATGATTCATCTTGGAGGAATTGTCAAATTAAAAACTGTTCATTTATCTGTTGGCGATGGAGAGGATATATTGGATTTTATTAAACAAGGCAACACAATAGAGGAATTTACGAAATTGTGTAAGATGTCCACTTTTTAGTAGGGGGATGGAGTGATTGAGATAAACACATCAAGGCATAATGCCATTATAATTTTTGCGCAGTCAATCAATGAAGGAATTTGTAATATTAGAGTTATTGGGAAATGCCCAATTAATGACTACGAAGATAGAAAAGATGTCCTGTATGAAGGCGCATTAAGAATGCCAGAAAGGACTAAAAGGATGGAAATGTTGTTGGGCACAAAGATTGGCTATCTTTACTCTACGTATTTTCTTATGTCGCCTGTTGTTAAATTATTTGTGCTTAATTGTCCAAATGAACTAACCGAAAAGGAGTTAATGGCTAAACTTAATGGTAGATATGCGGTAAAAAACTTCTCTATTTCCAGTGTGGGTTTTGGAATAAGGAGGTCAAGTTCTTTTGTAAAGAGGGCTTGGAGAAGTAAGCGTGTAGAAACAATTGATTACTGTATGCTTAATGATGATGATTTACCCGATTAATTAAATGGTACATTATCTCTTATCAGGGAGTAGCGCAGTCTGGTTAGCGTGCCTGCCTTGGAAGCAGGAGGTCGGAGGTTCAAATCCTCCCTCCCTGACCAGATTTTTCACGATATTAAATGGGAGAGCGTGGTTAAATGACAATATTATCACCAAGGGCAGAGCGGATATTTCACCAAAAGTACGCATCAAATGATGAGGAAACAAAGGAAACATGGGAACAGTGTGTTAATCGGTTTTGCAAGTTGCTTACAAATGATAAAAGTAAGCAGAAGCAATTCTTTGAGTTTATATATAGTTTAAATGGGCTGCCTGGGGGCAGGGCCTTGAGCAATGCAGGGACAACAAATCAAATTCTTAATTGTTTTGTATTACCCATAGAAGATAATATTGAGTCTATAAGCAAAACACTTACAGACTTTATAAAGATAGAGACATTAGGTGGGGGAGTGGGAATTAATTTTAGCAATCTCCGAGCAAAAGGAGCCCCTATCTATAGGAAGGGGAAGGTAGCAAAACCAAAAGAAAGAAGTTGCGGGCCTATTGGTTTTATGGACATTTTTCATAAATCCGCCGATGTAATAACTGGGATTGGGGAAAGGAAGGGAGCAACGGCTGCTGTTTTAGATTTTCGCCATCCCGATGCTTATGAATTCATAAAAGTAAAAAGAGACCATTCCAAATGGAATTCCTTTAATATAAGTCTTGGTATAGATGATTGTTTTATTAATAATGTAAAGAGTGGAGTGGAAAGAGAGAGTAAATTATGGAATGCTGTTATTGATGGTATGATTAAGGACGGCGAACCTGGACTTTTAAACTTAGGAACTTATGCAAAATATAATACAGTGCGCTATTTAAAAGGCGGAGAAATAAATTGTTGTAACCCATGTTTTGAGTTGGGTTTACAAGATTATTCAGGGTGTTGTTTATTTTCTATAAATCTATCTACTCTTCCTAATATTAGGAGCAGTTATTTTTACGATGAATTAAAGAGGTATGTGTATGTATCAGTGGAGATAGCCAACTATATGCTTGAAAAAAATAATTACATTATACCAGAGAATAAAAAAGTAGCATTTGATTTTAGGCGTGTAGGAGTTGGGGTATTTGGGTTAGCTCATTTTTTAATAAAAAATAATGTTAAGTATGGTTCCTCGGAATCTTTAGAAGTGGCTGCTAAATTATTTGAGGCTTTTAGAAATTTTAGTTATGAGGCAAGCGCAAATCTAACAAAAGTATTTGGTAAGTTTAAGGGCTTTAACTCCAAAAAGTATCTAAATAATCCATTCTTTGAGGATTTCCCAAAAGATATACTACGATTGATTAGAAAAAAAGGGATGGCTAATTGTGCTGTGAATACTTGTGCTCCCACAGGTACTCTATCTCAATTGGCCAACACATCGTCAGGTGTGGAACCTATATTTGAGCTTTCCTACATCAGGAAGGATTCTTTGGGGGAGCATGAAATTAAAGACTCTCTATATGAGACAGGTAAATATCCTAAAGAGTTATTTGCCACTACAAATGAGATAACACCAAAAGAGCATATAGCCGTCCAAAGAACAATCCAAAAATATTTAGATGGTAGTATTTCTAAAACAATAAATTGTATGCCTGATAAGAATCTACACGATAAATTAAGTAAACTGCTGCTTGAGAATATACCTTATTTGAAAGGTGTTACCGTATATGTGAAGGGTTCAAGAGAGGTTGAGGTATTGTCGTCCAAATCAAAATTACCTTCTCCTGACATACTACCTGGATTCCGAAGAAAGCACAAACTTAGAGACAAGACTATATATGTAGCAACATATCATTCTCCAGAGACGCTATTACCCTTAGAAGTATGGTTGAGTACAGGAGAGGTTGTTGATGTGTCTGATACAGAGGACTTCCTTGCTCGATTATTGAGTAAGAGCCTTCAATGGGGTCTTCCTGTTGAGGAGATAATCTACCAAGCTCGAAAGGTCAAGAATAGACATATTAATTCTTTATCCCACATAATAGCTAACAGACTTGAGGCATATCTTGTCCGTGATGGCGAGAAATGTAATAGGGAAAATTGTGGAGGTACTATAATTAGGAGTGAGGGGTGTAAGATTTGTTTAAAATGTAGTCATAGTATATGTGAATGATGGTTTGGAAGATATAAAAATCCTAAAAATTTAAAAGAAGCCTTTTCATCATTCTGGCATGTCCCCTCATATTTAGCTGTTATATCTCTTACCCACGCATTCCAACGACTTGACCACGGCACAAACAAGAATCTTCTTAAATCTCCAATAAAAAACATTTATTTATCCCTCCTCTGATTGTACTATACTATCTCCACAAATTTTTCATGACATCACCCAACGACTTCCTTTCCTCCTCTATCAATGACTTCCTCTCTTCTACCAACTTTGCAACAACTTCCTTTGCATTTGCAATCCTATCTGGCAGATGCCTGATTTTTATCATTTTTAGCACTCTTTCATCATTTTATTTGTCATCCCAAGTTTAATTCTTTAACATTTAATCCAGAAAGCTCACGAAAGGTAAGAGTGCTTAAAAAATCTTGTTGGGTAGGGCTTCCTCTTCCTTTTTTGTAAGTATCAATTCATCATGGATAATCAACCAGTGTCCAATATTCAGTTCCCTTTCACACCGCATAACTGCACGAAGTGTTTTATTGAGTACAATTGTTACTTTCCTGATTCTGAAACGAACTCCGTCCATTTTAAAAAACAAGCAATCTCCCTCACCAGATGCATATTCTATCATTTCCCCTCACCTCAAAAAATTCCCCTGCCTGAGTTCCTGTTGGATGCGTTTGTCAGCCATATCAATATACTTTTGAGATAGTTCAAAACCTATGAAGTTACGGTTAAGCTTAAGGGCAACTAAAGCTGTTGTACCCGAACCCATGAATAAATCCAAAACAACCCCAGGGTTGTAGCCGGCGTTGCATCCACAATCGGTATAACCTGCGGTGTTACGGATTGCCCTTGCTCTGCCATGCCTCATCCCTGCTGGCCCAGGATTGGTATTGTCTGATGGCGTATTCTCTGCATATTTTTCGTTGTTACTTTTAACACCAACGGGAACATAATCAACCGCAATTATCATTTCCCTTGCCTTCCCGCATTTCCTACAAATCTTCTCAGGGCATCCCGCCTTTATAGGTATCTCGATTAGACGCTCAGGAAATGTATTGCCAGTAATAAATATCTTGCCATTTCTGCGGGCAACCCATGTTCCGTTCTTAGTTTTAGGACACCAAACTTTACCATCATAGTTTATCTTCTTTATGTTTTTACCACATCCATTAGTTTTTCTAATACCGATATGTGTTCTTTTTGTTAAATAAATCGTATTGCCTTTTTGCATAGAATGATACCCAAGTCTGAATGCCAATATTTGAAACCAATCCTTTGTCTGTTTGTTATTCTGCACAAAAGACAACCTTCCATCATCTTTTCTTTTATGACCATCCCCTGCAATTAAACCATTAAACAATGCCCTTACTTCTGTTAAAGGTAACGATACTAAAAATTTATTAAGTTGTTTATATTTTATGTTTGCTAAACACCATTCTATCAAAGGCGATTTCTTGAGAAACCAAGTAACTTGCCCCTTGTTTTGCCCCCTATAAATTTTATTTCTTAATTTTCTTGTATGTGATATTTCTAATTTTCGCAAAAGGTAATCTATTCGTTTTGCACTATTACCTTCATTTTGATAAAGTTCAATATAGCCACCTTTTTTATAATGACCTTCCGAAATAATCCAACCAATTAACTCTGCAAAGGTTCTTCCTATACCAGAGGTTTCTGGATATTTTATGGGAGCATGAACTCTAATTTTATCGAGATATGCAAGTTTATCGGCTAATACAATTTCTTCTTTTCCTATTTTTTTCTTTACGATATTTCGGTGGTTCGGTGTCATCAAAACATCTAAATCTCTATTCCCGATTTTAATTAGTTTTCCATTAAAGTCGTATTCTCTAATATAACTTAACGGTTGATACTCAATAGTTTTTTTCTTAATATTGTAGGTGGCAACCAAAATATGCTGAGGGCTGCTTTTCCCATACCATTTAATGTCCGTGTATTTTTTCCATCCATCGATAGTTAATATCTCTGTATCAGGCGTTACACACGCAAAGTGTGCTTCGCTATAAGATTGCGTTGGTATAGTCCAAACGGTTCGCATGTTGCGCCCTTGTATTTTACCGCTTAAAACCTTATTGAAATATTTCCTTGTGTTTTCGTTAGATATATAAGAATCCTGTGTGTCAGATTTTGCGGAATTATTATTTGTCTTTGCCCGCTTTTTTATATCTAAGCAAAGCGGCTCAAACTGTCGCTCAAAACAATACTTTGTGCTTTTAGCAAAGAAGTACAGGTATTCAAAGTCCACCGTAAACCTGTCACCTGCGCTGGTGGGCATACAGTTCGGCTTATGCCAGATTATCGTATTACGCCGTATCCACCCTCTATCCGTCATTTCAATCACAAAGCGCTCAGGGATGCCAACAAGACACTTATTGGGTAAGGCGCCATCCCAGTCCATTTGCACCTGCCCTACCGCTCCACGATTACTGCTTTGCTTATCTGAAATAGGAGAATTATTACCTCGATTATTACCTCCACCCCAGTAGGTATCAGCGATATTCACCCAGCATGTACCAGTCTTTTTCAACACCCGCTTGACCTCGTCAAAAATATTGCAGATGTTGTTAATATACTCTTTAAATGTAGGTTCTAAGCCTAACTGCTCATTAACTCCGTAGTCCCGAAGCCCCCAGTACGGCGGAGAGGTGATTACACAGTCAATGCTCTCGTCAGGCAGTTCTTTCAGCAATTCAAGGCAATCGCCCTGAGTAATTTTGTTTAAAAACTTGTCTTTCCACTTATCACTTTTCTCCATGCCAGCGCTTTATCCGCTCAATAACGCACTCCAAGAAAACCTAAAATATCTTCAAGTATTCCTTCTTTTTCCTGAGCGAATCTAATTATTAGTCCCCAAAGCTCTCTAAAGGTCATAGCACTTAAAAATTCTTCTTGCGCAAGACTGATTAATTTCTCTCTTCCTTGGACAGTTTTTACAAGGATAGATGTGTCTTCGCTCAGATTCTCAGAATGACTGTCCACAATTCTTTTCAGTTTGCTCAAAGGAATTTCGGGCAGATAGAATTGGGTTAAAACCGTTTCTAATAGACTCCTATCTGCCAATCTTAAGCGGTCTTTCAGCAAGTGCAAATCTTTTTTTATATCATTTTTGCTTTTCATTTTCTCTCTTGAGCTTTTCGAGTAACTCTTTTCTTTTATAATTCCTTATCACATCTTTCCCATGTATCATATTAGCTACATCTAACACTGCTATTTGTGCAAGAATATCCTCCCTGCTATTATGATTTTGTGTCATTGATTTCCCCACTTTCTTACAAAGAAAAAGGCAAACGGAATTCCTGAAGAAAAAAATTGTACCTGCAATCTGGACATCGGAGCGTCTGTGTAGATTCATGCCATAACAGCACAGAACCGCACCTGCATTTTTGCCTGATAATGCCGAATTTCAGGGCATATATTAAGTTCATATAGTTGAGTTTCACCTCCCAGCTCGGCACATGTTCAATGTTTAGGTTCGTTGTCATGTTTTTCTCTTTTTCAGTTTCCTTACTGTTATATGTGTTGATACTTATTTCTCTTATATTCTTGTCGTATTTCTTCTTTTATCCTATACTTATCAATAGTTTCTGAAACCTTATCTATCTTTTTTTCCACGTCAAAAATCACATCCTCTCCAGCAAAAAGCACCCCTTTCCCCGTCAAAGGAGGAGCTATGTTGCGAAACCACTCTGCAATCTTTTCTATACAGTAGATGCAGTATACTTCGCCCTCTTCATCATGTGCAATTGGTATTTGCCACGTGTCACACCCATCACACAAAACGTCCTCATCATAGATACGCCGTTCCCCACGTACATCTACATCATCTTTCCAGCTTACCATTAACATCGCCTTATAATTAGCATTTTATTAACTTTGCCTTTGATGTACCGTAATTCACTTTTCAATTCACTAATCAAAATTGAGTGATACACAAAGGCAAGGGCAAGTATGATAATAATTAACCAATATCTCACTCACACTCCTTCCTTTCTTGCCAACAAGAGAAACATAGACTATCTTTATTTACATTTGCATATATTTTTTTTTGCAATGTTTACAAAGATATGCACTCTTGGTATCAATTAACGCATCTATACATTCTTGGATTGTTTGTTTGGTAATTTTCATTATCGTAAATCTTTATGTTCTCTACAATCTGGACAATATATTTTTATGTTGGACAATCCAAATTTCCATTTCCGAGAGGAATCTTCATTGATTAAACTGTTTGACCCCCATCCATTTTCCTCCATCTCCCATGTCCACCCATTAAAATGTTCAAGCCAAAATTCGGTAGTATCGCCTGAATCATATATTTTATGGCATTTATCGCATTCTACTGTAAAAAATCCACCTTATCTTCAATTCAACACTCATTGCTTCTCCTTATTTGGTGGAATATTCGGGTGGTTTATTCTGAACAATAACACTTTCACCCTCCAAGCCTGGAATCCTTATTTGTAATATATTTAAAAGCTCCTTTACCGCACTCATTGTGTGCCTAATGAATACACACCTTGGAGTATGGCACATTTCACCTTGCAAGTCGTAGCAAGAATCACAAATGGGAATTGTATATTCTCTTATTTTCATTCTTTTAGCCTCTTAAAATCTTTTTGGGTTTACATTTAGTCGCTTTGGTTTTTTGTTTTATTCATCAAAAGTTCAATTGCCTCACGTACTAACCCTGAAATAGAAGCCTGTCTATCTCCTTTATGTCTTCTACGCATGGCTTCCTCTTCGAGCCAATAATAATGATTTTCAGCAAACCATATTGTGCGGGATAATTTGGTATAAACAATCACGTCAGATGTGGGTTTTTCAGTATTTTTCATTACAACATAATTATATCATAAAATAATTGATTTGTCAAGGTATGCAAGGGGATTTTCTATGTTTTTTGTGGGTTTATTTAATATCAATTAAATAATATCAACATAACCAGCCACATACAGGTCTACTTGTGTCTGTGTTGACGCTTTATATTCCAGACCTGTCTTTGCAATAGGCATTGGAATATATGGCTTAGGTAATGCAGAAAGAACCTCTGGAGATACCCCATTTGTGGACGGTGAATTATTGGGTCTCACGTTTATAGTCCCCGATGTAGCCTTTGTAGCATAAAAGAATATTTTCCGAGAAAAATAGTTTGTACCGTCATTTGGTACAGATTTACCAAGTTGTGCTATAGTTAAGTCTGTAAAAGAAGTAGCTGGAGTAGCTGTTGAGAGAATGTTCGTGTCTGTATCTGAGCTACCATCAGTGTAAAAAACAACGTTATCTGTTTGTTGGAATTCCCTGAATGTTGCAGCTCCGCTTAGTGTTCTCACTGCGCCTATTCTAACAAATTTATCGTAACCAGAGGATGTTAATGTTGGCGTTGTAGAGTTTGTAGAGAGTATTGTTGCAAAGGTGGGAGACTGCCCCAGAGGTTCTGAAGCTCCTGTATCTACTATCAAGTAGATGAAATACCATGTATCGGCTACTAATCCTGTGGCTGAATCCCTTTTGTTAGCCTCATCAGCAGTCTGTGTCTGCCCTGCATCAAGTGTCCAAGTTGTTGCACTTGTTATAGCATACCCATTACATGAAATAAAATCTGCACTTATATCCAGTTGGGTTGCAGGAGTGGTTGCATTGTTTGTAATAACAAGGTTCTTGTAAAAAAGGCGGTTTTCTATTATTGCGTTTAAAGGAACATAAGCATCGCTCTTTCTCAAACCAAGAAGTCCTGTAGTAGTATTATAAGATGTCTGCCCCTCACTTACATCATCAGTGGGCCATGATGTACCAGAAAAATTGCTCCTTAATGTATTTGTTCTTCCATCAAGAACTCCTCTATTATCGTGTAAATCTTCTCCCATGCCAGGCCAAGCTTGTCCCATGATATTTAACTCCTTATTCTAAAATTCTGTTGCTGTCCAGCTTAGCAGTGTACCTGCTATTTGCGTTCCAGCGCCATCAAATAATCTAACGTCAAAACCTCCAAAAGGGGGGTAATTGGTTGTATCTATTATTGTTGCATTTGATACAACGGCATAAGCAGCCGTTGTGCTATCAACTGTGGCATTGATTCTTGGTATTTCATTAAATCTTTTATTAAAGAATATCTTTGTTGCATCTGTAGAAGAAGGAATGCTAATATTAGTTCCCCCATCATTTTGAAGCACTATATGAGCTTTAAACTGTATAGTATCAACTTCTATATTTGCCTGGTGGTCTTTTACCTCAAATTTTGAATCATACTGGACAAATCGTACGGCGCTGTATTCTTTTTGTGGTGAATAACTCTCCCAAGGTATGGATGTGAGTAGCGAATCCCTATCTGATGTCTTTATCCTTATTTTAGGATTTTTGTGTATATTTTGTACATCATCAAAGTATTCACTTTTATAAACCATTCTATATCGGACGTTATTTAGTTTATTAACGGCTTTTACAAACAGGGGGTTACTTCTTGCAACCCTGATACGGTTTGTTCGTGCATTATAACTTATAACCTTCCGTCTGGACTTGAATTGTGATATTTCTGGGTGGTTTACAAGCACAATATCATATCCTCTATAGGCGTCATTTACCTTACTGGGTAATCCATCCGATGTACTTTCATCTGTTAATAATTTGACCCTGAAATAAACATCCTTGTATCTGCGCATAATGCGGTAATTTCCACTATCTGCAATAAATATATAATCACTATCTACATGGATTGACCTTGGACGGTCAAAGTTTGATTTTCCCAAACCCTGACTTCCAAAGTTTAATGTAGCAGAGTAAAGAAATCCTATATCTCTATCATATTGAATCTTCGTAATAAATGAATCATAAACAGTAACAGGTTCTCCAAGAATATTAAATGTCGTAGTGTCTTCTCCAATATTGGTTGTATATAGATAACCTTCGGTCGTATCGCCAGTGATTCCATAAGGGCGGTCAAACTTTGAGAATTCATAGGATGTAAGAAAATTCCCAAATGTTGATGTTTTTGCACTCAAGATTGAAATGCTGTAGTCTGTTTTACCTGTAAGTTTACGGTGATTTGTTACATAAATATAATCTCCGTCCGCCCATAAGCTGCGAGGAGAATTAATCTCCGCCTTGTTGGTGTTGGTGTTGCTGGCGACAAAGCTTAAATCGGATGTTTTCCATTTGGTAAATTCCCCAAAACCATTTGAAATGTAGATGAAGCCTCCATCAACAGCCATTCCTTCGTACAGCGCAGGGGAATAATTTGTAGCTCCATCTGCTAACAATCCGATTTTTTCAATCTGCATCGTGTCCTTCCTGACTTTAATTATCTTGTCTGGATTGCTATATGTGTCGATTGTTATATATAAATGTGAATCATCAGAGCGCATTGCCCTTTCAATTTTTGTAAAATCGCCTCCTACCAAATCAAAGAAATGGGGTGTGGTAGTTATGGGAATAAGTGTATTACGATTAACCTTGATGATTCTTTGGGTATTATGGTCGCTAATATAAAAATGTTTGTCATCTCCCGTAATTGATGCAAATTGAGGTATGGAATCTGCTGTGGAACTTGGCGATGTCTTCTCTGTGCCTCCCCATGTTAAATCGACATTCATAGTATCCATGATATGCAATCGCCTGAATGATAGATAGATTTGGTTATTAAAAACATTTCCAAAACCTCCTCCAAAGTAGCTTTTTTCATTGTTCGGCCCAAGTTTATCGGTTTCTCCAATAACAACTGCCAAAGTGGCGTCCAGCCTCAAAAGTCTGTTAGATTTAGGATATGATTGTGCCTCAAGTATATATATGTTGGGCGCTCCTGCCCCATCACCAAAAATATATCGAGGGAATGTCAGGTTTACTGTACTTGTGCCGTTCAGGGACATGGTGGACTTGGTGATTCTCCTTGCTGATTTCTCAATTGTATGATTATTTAATACATATATACTTGATTCGGAGCTGCTCCCTCCCCAAACACTTATAGGGGTAAAATTAGTGGCATCCAAATAATCCGCAATATATGCCAATGTGGAATCACTTTTAATCACTCTATCATTATACTTGTCGCAGATGAATAGATTAGTCCCATCCCACCAAAGTCCTGTATCAGAACTAATATTGAGCGCTGTTGAATCCCCTGTTAGAGTAGATTTTTTGTCTATGAATGCCAAATCCGATTGGCGTCGCTTGATTACATAACTTGCCGAAGCAGCTTCCTCATCATTATTATACAGGTAATAAATATATTCACTGTCTCCTGTAATACCTCCAAGTCCGTCTCTTTCATCTCCGAATGTAATACCAATGTCGGAATTATCAACCTCCTGCACTATTGAAAGGTCTTTATAGTTTAATTTTTGTATAAAGTCATCCCCCCTTTTTGATACAAATACAAATTGTCTGTTGCTATCAATCCAAAAATAATTCAATTGGGTCAGAGCATTTGTGGCTTTCCTTCCGAACTCCCCCTTATAACCTGTTCGGGATTTCATAATATTGCATTTGCCTTTGATATTTAGACGTACTCTTCCATTATCATCCATCTGCAGACTCTCTGGTGTATAATTAGTTGTATGTTGTGTAATACGTGGAATAATCTTTATTTTGGTATTATAAAAAACCTTGCCACTGAGTGTTACTGGGGTATTAGTTACCTGATTTACTATAGTGAAATCCAGTACAGCTACTCTTGAGCTGCCAAAATAATCAGTTATCTTTCCCTTCTTAATACTCCCATTATCAACAACGGTTATATCCCAGTTGTTATAGAAATCGTCTTTGTCGGAGGCTGTGGTATTTAATGCAATTGTAGTGGAATTTGGGGCAGTGGTTGTACCAGTATTATCTTGTTTACCCAAATCTATAATGGGGGATGTGTATTTACCATCATTAAAAGGATATGCCCAGTATTTGTAGTTTTCTATACGTTTATCCCCCCATTTCAAATCTTCCCATGTACCGCTATTTGGATTTCTTATTGCGGAGTTAAGATTAATGTTATCTGATGGTATATTATTAATTGTTTGTAAAAAAATCTTATTTGGCGTAACAAAGCCCTCAGCAGGCACATTAAGATTGAATATTTTAAAATCATTCCATGTAACCTCATTTACACCAAAGACAAAAGGTGCTCTGACCCCAGCACTTCCAGAACTAATGGAACTATCCTCTACACTTATTTGGGCAACTCCTTTCTCCTCTCCCACCTTGTCAAACCATGCCTCAATTGAATTACCTTTACAAATAAGCCTTAATAGATAATCTGTATTTATAGCGACAGTCTTAATGATACTCCCAAGTGTTGTCCAGACTCCACTGACATTCTTTTGAAGTTTAAGCTCCCCTGTGTCCCAATTCATGTGAATAGAATAATAGCTACTATTAGCCCGCCTTGCAATCAGTCCATTAGCGTTGTCTGATGCGCCTCCAATAGAGGATGTGCTCACAATAGCCTGCACTTCTTGGTTGTTCAGCACTACTCCTGTATATACAGCAGTACCACTTAAACCAGCAGATGTATCATTACTTAGTTTATTACTTGCAATTGATAATCCTGTGTCAAATTCATCCCAGTTTGAGCCTAAATCTGAACTGTCTGCTCTGTCAAAATCATCTTCAAAAACGAGTTGTGCCATATATTAAACCCCTACCATCCTACCAAATCTGGTTGGAAATTTACATTTGAGACTTTGGGCACTCCATCTACATAAACATACTTCCCTGCTTCGCCTGTTGACAAATAAACCCTTATGGTAGAGACAAATCCTGGAGCGTTGAAGGTATAATTACTTGAGGAAATCTTGATTGGAGTCCACACATTCTCTGCTAATGGTTGTTGTGTCTCCTGATAACTATATCGTTTAATGACATCAGCGTTTAATGCACTATTATAATACTCTATTTCAAACCACAAACCGCTTATTGTTGTGCCGTCAATATAGGTTGTGGGTAATGTAGTCCATCCCTCACGAGGCATAACACGTATTTCAATATCTTGAGGATTATTAAGTCGTAGTCCTGGATATTCAATTATTAATAAAGGTTCAGTTGTGTTTGTATTTACATTTCCTTCAGCTCGCCATGAATTTTGAGACTTGTATGTATAATCAGTGTTATATTTTACATTACCTAATCTTCTATATCCCCATCGGGTCCCTTTTACTGTCGCTCCTTGGTCTCCGTAGTCTTCAAGTATGATATAGTTATCATTAGGTGGTTGTGCATTTATCATATCTGTAGTTAGCATAGAATCATTCACAATGGCAGCGCCTGTATAATGATACTCACACCCTTTCGAGTATACTCGCAGATACCCAAATGTTTCAAATCCGCCACTTACACCAATAGGTTGAGCAACCTTTTTATTAACTGTGCCAATCTTGCAATCCTCCCAGATAAAGTTTCCTCCTGCGTTCAGGACTTCTGCTACATTCTCTATGGTACATTTCTTTAGTTTTACGTTACGGAATTGCCCCCAGAAAACTTCTCCTGAGTTAGACGTATTATTATCAATATTACAGGTATCAAACAAAGTCATATCATCATCTCCATATCTGGAGAAAATTAATGTCTCCCATCCACCATCGTACATGGAAGGATTGGATGTAAATCTGCATGCTTTAAACTGATAAGCAATTGCCTGTATGCCTGTATAATCACCAAGATTAGGGCCAATTATGCTGGTATATTCAGCCCATGATAAATTGGATAAGTCATAGTAAAAACGTACATCATCAAAATAAACATGATTCCCAGCAAGGAAGGCACTGAGTCTTTCTGTAGTTTTATCGTATGCAATGATTACATCATCATAATAAGAGATTGCGCTGGCTGCATTAGCATATAGCTTGATTTTACCTGGTCGGGGGAATTCAACCGTAAATGTTGCAATTGACCAGCCTGCACTATTAAGGTTTCCGCTATCCCAGATAACATTACTACTTGTATCTTCAATGATAATTCTGCAATTTGCGCCTTTGTAACGACAGGAGAACTCCCATTTCCTAAAGCGGAAGCCATAACCGCCAACGAAGAAATTACCCGAATTATTTACTGAATCTCCTGATTGTTCTGCCCAACCTGCACTTGCCCCCGCAACAACCTTGAGAGATTGGCTCCCTGATGTTTTTTCAACTGTGTCTTTTGATAATGTTGCGCTGTTACCAGCAGTCCAATCTGTTGTACCAGTTCTTTCCATGAACCCATCCAATACTTGGTTCTTGAAGTGTCCAATGTATGGGGACAGGTTATCTCCAACATCTCCGTAGGAACGGTAGAAATTTAACTGGGCAGGTATAGCATTACCTGCGTCTGCTGTCCATCTTCCAATTGTATCATTATCAGATTTAAGCTTTAAAGGTAGGTATCTCTGCCCTATTGGGGCCCATGTGAGGAAAGTTGAACGCCATGATGTATGTTCGTTTTCAAATCTGCTATATAATGTATCGTGTATCTGGTTTCTGCGTAAAATTATATCTATACCTAACGGAGTGCTTTGATATGTTCCAAATGGTGTAAAACTATAAATTGTATCCTGAATATGTTTTTTTGCATTGGCTGGAGTTCTTCCGTTATTAGTGTCTAATCCAGATGCAAAATCAACATACAATTCTGTTACATCAACGCTAAAATTATCCCAATATAATTCATTTGCAGCATTGGCATTTCCCCAGACACCTGGTTTTCCCGTAGCTAAACTTGTGTCTGTAACATCGAAGAGGGGGGGCTCGTCATAAACAGGAAGAACAAGATTAGTAATTTTTGATAAGAAAACTTTTAAATTAGTATCCTTAACAATGAATTTCATATAATAATAATTACCAGCAGATAGAAAAAATACTGTCTTATTAACAGATTGGATTAACTCGTCCCCGCCTGCCGTTGTCTTTTTTCTAAGTTCTATCTTATTCCCTGCCCAATCTACCTTTACATAATAATAATCACTTGTCCCCGTATATCGTGCAATCAGCCCACTAAAATTATTTGTTGCTGCGGAGACTCTTATCCTAACTTCAACTGCATAATTTTCCTTGCCATTAATAGCTGGCATGGTTGTGCCTGTATGAGTAGCAAATACTTCACCTGTAACGTCATTTCTTAATTCGCCAGATGATATATTTAAATCATTAGCGCCAGAATCTTCTATCCAGTTTGTTGAGGGGTATGTGCCCCCGAAATCGTCAAAAAATATGTTTGTAGACATGATTCATTCCTGTCAATTTTAAGGGTTGAAAATACGCATATCGTCCCATCTTTTTCTTGATGCCAGCATTAAGGTTCCTTCTACTGTCCTGAAAAGTCTGTTTCCAGTGTTACGTATTTTATAGGTCTTGCCTGATTTTGGTGGGGATGAAAATTTATCAACAGCCATCAATGTTGCAAGTTTTGTAGAACCAACATAATCCTCTATATGTCCCCAACCTACATTTTCCACTTCTACTAACATATCATTGTAGAAATCATCTTCTCCGCTGGCATCTGAACCAAGGAATACCTCACGTATATCTCCACTGTTGGCGCTTGTTGTGGACGATTCAAATATCCAGTCTTCTACTCGTTCATCCCTGCTAAAAATCAACCTTCTATTTTTATCTGGAGGTATCTCTAAAATAAAATCAGTAGCGCCCTCAGATTCGTCCCTGAATTTATCAATTGCTTTGATAAAGTATTTATAAGTACCTGGTTCTGGAATATTCATCAAACTCCATGTTGTTTGTCTTATTCTGGTTGCGACAGTTGTGCCCCCCTCCCATGATTGTCCTTCCCTGATTTCATAATAGTCAAGGTCTGTATCTGCTATTGCACTCCACTCGAAGTGAATAATATTACCATCGAAAGAAGCTGTGAAATCCTCTACATTGGGAGGAACTACATGAATGAAGGGGTCTATATATATTGTACTTTCTGCACTTTTAAAACTTCTGATATTGTAAATTGATACGCTCGTAACGGAAACTGTATAAAGCTGCTTCTCGATTAATTCGTGGTATATGGTAAATTGTCCTGTCGAGTTACCTTTTAGGATGGGGGTGTCGTTGTTCTCCTCTGACAGATAAATCTCGGCATGACTGAAATTATTATCATCAGGTAAATCAAAAGTAATGAACAGTACAAGTCTTTCTTCAACCTTATTCAGAGTTACGTTCAAATTCAGTACATTCAAAGGAGCAGCATTAGGAGGTCTGAATGTTAGTTTGTCGGGAGTATAACTGGGGGTTCCATCCCTTTTATAGATGTCTGGATTAAATTCAATTGCTTCCAATGTCATTACGTTAGGCTCATCAAGTGTACGAGATAACTTAGTTATTTTAAATTGCTTACTTGACCAACCAGGGTCTTCATGTGTAATATCAACTATATCAGTCGGCTGCAAGTGCATACCATAAGTCCCTGTTTTCCATCTTGCTGTGATGTCTTCAAGTCTTAATGTATTAAGTATTACATTTCCCTTTTTCAATGCCTGTTCTCTAATTGTAACTCCATTTAATAATACATTTACAGTCTCTAATTTCTCAAAGTCTCTTAAGTCCTCCCTTGTCAATAAAATAGTCTCAGGCGCATAGTTATTTTCAGCGTTACGATATTGTATCTCTATTGCATTAGGGAGCTTGGTTGCGGGTTTGCCTCCCCATTCAAGAGATAGGCTTGGTTTATCAATTATATTCTTTTCATTGAATGAGAAAGCAGATGTATCAGTCTCCCCAAACATAGCTTTATCATAAGTGAGTTCAATCACGCCATTATTCCCTCTTATTGGAACGAATCCCGTAGCATTCTTGAAGTCTTCTATAAAGTCCCTGAAACTGACTTCTGTAGCTACTGAATAATCAAATGTAATGCCATTGGCAAACGCCCTATCTCTAACATCCTTGAAACTGGTAAGGTCAAGTCTGCTGGCGCTTACCCCAATAATATCACGATATATTGTATAAAGGATACACGCTGGATTCCTCCCCCATACCCTTCTGTCAGAAGAGGGGTTTGCCCAATCATAAAATCCTTTCATTGTGGGCGTGCCCCCTGACTCCATTAATGTGTAAACGTGTTGCCCATCCCATACTATTTTAATTTGGGGGGTTCCTCCAGATAGGCGGGAAGAGGGAAAAAATTGTAATGCCAATAATGCCGTATTTGGATAACGTAGTCTACCAAATTCAAATTCCTCTACATATACTATTGTAGCCTTATTAAATTGCTGAGTATCACTATCGCCAGGGAAGTTTTTCTTAGATATTCTGATTTGATGTGTTTTCTCTGCTCCTGATACATTATCAGGAAAAAATATCTCGTAATCTTTATTCAGTGTTTTCTGAGCCCACTTGCCTCCTATTACCTGAAACGTACTGTCTTTTTTACTTACCCTTTCTCCTCTGAGTGTAACATACTGTGCCCCGCTCCAAGTTCCCTTTATAACATAAAAACCCAATCTATCTTGGTCTCGAAACTTAATAGCTGGAGAAAGGGATGTAATACCTTCTGATTCAACTACATTTAATACTACACCAGTGCGTTGCCCGTTTTTGGTCAACTCTAATTCTGTTATGTCAGGTAGTGTAGCTCCTGTCAGCAACATTGCAATACCATTAATGTCGGCTATACAACGAAAGCTCCAAGTTACTGAAATATCTACTGCATAACTATTACCTGATGTAGTATAGGTTACTGTTCCACATACTCTTTTAATCCTATTTTGACTTTTTTGGTAAGTTAAGTCCTCTGTTCTCGCCCCTGTTTCTCCATCAATGCTGAATGTAAACGTAGTACAAGCATTAGTGAAGGTTATACCTGTGTCTGGAATGATATTTACCAGACATTCATCTACAAATTGTGCCCCAAATTCTATCTTGTCTAATGCAAAATGCCCTCCTTCATCTGGCATAGTAAAAGAAATCTCATCTGTAACCTTACCAACGCCTGGGAACTCATTTATGACCAATAACTCCTGTTCTCTTGTTCGGTTTCTTAAACCACTCTGCCATACACCAAGGTTATCGGGGTCTGTAACATCTCTGAATTCCATTGTAAACTCCACCTTTGCGCCCCTTATACTTCCAGCATTATCGCCTGTCATATCAATCCCATATAGACCTTCTGGGAATGTGATACCTACCTCAACTCCTTCGGCAAACTTATTTTGAACGGTATAAGAAAATTCAGAATCATCAAGGCTTGTACTTTGTCTATAATGAGTAACTAATCTATCTGCAAATACTTTATCCAGAGGAGAATCTTGCGTACCGTCTGTAAATTGGATTCTTGAATCTATACCAAGTGATTTCAATGATTGGTCATTAACAAAGATTCTATTAAGTGCTTCGTTAAGTGAACCAGAGAATCCCTCTGCTTTACCCTCTCCAATCCCTATAACCATTGTTAGCACTTCAAAGGTGTGACCTGGGCGCTCAAAGTCTCTTGATAATTGTAATAGCTGTCCTCCCACCAAATTGCGTCCCCAATGAGTTCCAACTGGCATACCAGGTTCAGACCGTGCCTCTGCCCCCATAAAGCTAAATACTTCATCTGGTCTTTTTGGTGTCCGTGCTCGTGGGATGCGGGCGAGGGCAGTGCTTATACTCATTGCCCCTGTGAACATAAGCATTAATCCCCATGGATTCCCAGACAAAAGCATAAGTGTGCCTGTAATTATTTGTATTCCACCTAATATAATTGGAATAATCTTAGCCATAGTTATTATCTCCCCTTTGTGGGCACAAATACAATGAGACGAGGGTCTGGCATTCCAGGGGCTCCACCGAAATTCTCTGTATTACGTCTGAATTCCCCATCGGCTCTTATACCAAATTTACACCCAAAAGGCCCATGAAATGACTTTGAGCAAAAGTCTGTTTCTCCATTAGGGCCTGGTACAAATAAATTGGCAATATTGTCGGGGTTGTATCTACATGTATTTGAATCCTTATACTTCCAAGGGCATCCCTCTGCAAGCCATGTTCGCAAATGCAACATGTTTTCTTGGGGATTGATTGCGAATCTTACCAGAATAGACGCTGCTGGAGGTTTGAATGCAACTGTACGGACATCAAATACATCCGTAATGGCATCTGCAATTGTTAATTCATCGAGAAATATAGTATGCAATCTAAGTTCTCTTTCCTTGAATGAATTATAAGCATTGGCATATAATACAATCTGTCTATCAACATCATCAATCATTATGTCTGAGCTATCCACTTCCCCAATAGCATTTTCAGTTATACCTTGGTCGCTTATATTAAATCCTCTACTTTTGTATGTTGTAGCTCCTATTACAACATCATTACTCCAGTTGGCAAAATAATAAGTGTTGGATACTTCATATTTGACAGATGCTGTAGGGATTGTAAATGCTGTCGAAACGTTGGCTATCTTGGTAGAGCCTGTATATGTATTTATTGTCCGTGTTTCAGTACCTGTGGTAGATTCAGGGTCGCCCACCTTCAATTGATGACCATCATAAATACCATCCACAGAACTTGCACTCGCTCCAAGATACACGTTTGTTGATGTTGAAGAACTGCCTGTAGTACCCCAAATCAAACCATCAAGTTCCATTAAATAAAATGGGGCATTCTGCTCGGCATCCTTCTGGGTATTGAAATTAGTCGTGGTGGATTTAGGACTCATATACTTCTACCAACCTTATTGTATTGAGTTCATAAAGATTTGTTGTGAACAAACTTTTGTTCAGGGCATCATCTGGATGAAATCTTACTGGATACAGGTAATACCAGCTTGCAATTACAGAATGTCCATTTGTGGGAGCAGTTACAAAATTAATGGGACCTTCATAATATTGTCTATCATTGTTGGCAAACAGATGTTGTGTATATGTATAATTCGTACTCCATACTTGAGTTGTTATTGTTGAACCATCATGTGTCCAAACCTTTGGTTCATATACTCCCCCACTCGTACTTTCATCATACATATACTTTTTGGTTTCTGAATGAGTGTTGTAATTTTTAACTAAATCAAAAGCAGTCTTTGTACCGTTACCTACTCCAATACTTTGTCGTAATGTGTATTGCTTGCCTGCTGTTGAGGCAGTAAACGCCTGTGTCGTAGCAACTTGATTGGAGCCGTCATAATCTGTAATAATCTTATGTTCTGCTCCAGAACCAACATCAATCTCTATAGTCCAATTATTATATAGGTCATCTTCTGCTGGGGCATTTTGTAGATAGATTTGGGTTGTGTTACTGCTGCTGCCTGCTGTACCTATAATATCTGAACGACTATCATCATCATAATCCTTGTAAGCCAAAAATAAAAACTTCCCAAATCCCCCCTTACGGGCGTGGTAGAAATCCCGAATTGCATCCTTTTCTATCTTAGTAAGAGAATCCCACTGAAGCGACCATGTCCTCTTTGGGCGAGATACAAGACTTCTGGACTGGTCTGCCTCCCTATATTGTGGTACAAGCGTACTCCATTCAGGCGTTGTCTGCACTGGATACGATGGATTGTAGGGGAATATACGGTTAATAACTCTGAGCGCTCCTTGAGGCATGGCTTATCTCCTTTGGTCTATTTGCCATCTTCTATACATAGCTCGAAGCAGCGGGTCATTCTTTGTTATCATTGGTTGTATTAACTCTGCTCCAGATACAGGGTCAATTGCTTCTATAGTTACTGGCATGTTAATAGTTAGATTACCCTGAGATGAATCTTTTGATAGTTGTCCTTTGTTTAGTTTCCCTAAGTTTTTGATGCCCTCTCTGGATAGAACTCCCTCTCCAGTTTGTAGAACAGCCATTCGCTCATCCTCTGCTAATAATCTGTTGAATCCCCCAGAGTGAAAGCGGGGAGTATCTTTTGTAATCATCCCCCCACTATGTCTTGCCAACGACCCACCTCCTCCAGGCCCTGCAGGAGAAGGGTTAGTACCAGTGCTTGGTGGCGCTGCACCTCCAGCAGCGCCAAAGAGGCTTCCAATGGCTGCTAAAATATTCAGACCTCCACCAGCATCGCCCGCAGCCTCTCCCAGGATAGCTGTTCTTAATTTTAAACGTATTAAATCTGCAATTATACCAGATATAGCCCTGTTCATTATTTTTTGTATGGATTCTGCAAAATTTCTGAAGTTGAGCTCGCCTGTATTAAAGACATCTGTAAGGGTAGTTTCAATCCTACTTCCCATATCATCAAATATATTTACTATTCGGTCAGCAATGATTTGGACAGGTCTTTCTTCAAACTGCCTCGCTTTCAATTTAGCCATCACAACCTCGCCAACAGTCTCTCCAACATCTGCCCTTATTTGAGCGGACTGTATTTTTGCTTGTAATATTCTGAACTTTTCCAACAAGTCTATCTGCTTCTGTGCTGCATCATTGCGCCTGAATTGTAGTCTTAGAGTATCCATTTCTCTTCTAATACCCTCTTCGAGAAAATCAGCATAGATACCATAATTTAGACCTAATTCTTTAGCAGCGTCTGCCTTTTCTTGAGTAATAATCCCGCTTTTGTGTTCGAGTTGATTTAATTCCTCTATCCTTCCTGTTGGGTCTAATGCCTCTAATCTTTTCGTACCAGTTAAACCCCTTAATGTTTTAAATGGGGTTACGTCTAACGCCCTTTTTCTTGCATCTTCTAATACCCTTTCGGTTTGTTCACGAGAGAAGTTGAACTTCTCAGGGAACTCTAAAAGTTTTTGTAACTCCTCAAAAGCATCATTAGCAAGCTGTACTGCCTCTTTTGTTATTGGTTTAAATCCCCTATCTATAAGATGACTTCTCATTTTAGCAATCATAGTATCAAAGGTTTGAGGGGATAGTACACCTCCAGCCTCAAGTAGTTGTAATCTTAATCTTTGTACATGGTCATTAAATTCTTCTTCCTCTCTTTTAAGAAATTCTACTGTTGTACTTACATCTAACATTCTATTCATGCCTTCTGTAAGGGCAGTTCCTGCTTTTTCCCCAGCTTCTTTAGTACCCGCAGCAAAATCTTGGAGTAATTTTAAGAACTTGTCTAATGCCTTCCCCCCCACTGCTTCTAATTCAATAAAAGCCTTTATAACTGCATCTATTGCTGGATTAATGCCTAAGCCTGTGTTAGCTGTCAATTCTGTTAGTAGTTCAATCTTTTTATTTAAACCCTCAATCTTAGATATAATTATCTTCTCTCTATCATCTAAGGCTTTGATTTCTTTTTTTGTTTCTTCACTTATAGAACCTGATTCTAATTTTATGGGCTCTCTTTTCTTAGTTCTAATACTATCTAATTCCTCTTGAAGTTTTTTCCTGTCGGATTTTGCCCTACTCAACTTTGAGGAGTCTCCAAAGATAAAGCTGCTGAGATTTACAGCCTTTTCAGCTATAAGTATGACTGGTTTTAGAACAGTCAATGATATTTTAGCCAAATCTAATATAAGCCCTCCAACTATTTTGAATGTTTCTATAATTTTTGGTAAGTGGGTTGTAACTATGGTAACAAAAACATCTTTGACGGTATCTTTTATAGTACCAAAATTTTGTCTAACCTTATCAATTAGGTCAAGAGCTTTGTTCATAAGATTATCTAAACCAAGAAAGAAGCTCTCTGCTTTGGTTGTGCCAGTAGAAAAATCAATATCATTTACCATTCCTTGAATTCTTGATACAACCCTTCCAAATCCGCCCCTCTCAATGTGCTTACGGAGTGTATCCCCAATCCCTATGGCAAAATCTTTAATTTTGGTTACAAATAATGTCAGAGGCTTATCAAGAGGTCTTATGAGTGTTGCTCCTAATAATCTTATATTATTCCACAATTGCAGCAGTATGTTCTGTATCGTATTGGACATTGTTTCAAAGGGTTTGCTTTGTGCACCTATAAAATTACCAAAAGAATCAAACATTTTTTCAATATTGGCAACTCCTTGACCTATGATTGATGTAGCAGCCCTGAATTGCCTTGCATCTGGAAATAGCTGTCGTATTATATGAGTGGGAAAATTTTTTGAGGCTAACCTTGTCAGGAAATTCTCCATGCCCAAAAAGATGCGCTCCCCAAACTGCCCAAATTGAAATGGGGATATATCCAAAGCTTGCATTCTTTGGAGTATCTCCTCAGATGGAGTAGTAACAGCCTCAATCAATCTTGCAGTAGCAATGCCTGCTTGTTCTGGTCTCAGTACCCTTGTTATGAGTGAGAATGTTGCAAATACTTCCTCAAGGGCAAGATTGGCATTTCTTGCAACACCTATGAAGAATCCCATCTCCTGAGTAAGTTGTGTAAAACTTGCCCTTGATTTGTCGACTGTCCTGAACAATAAATCATTTATTTTTGAGGAGTCCTTAGCTGACATATTGTAGGCACTTATGACTGTTAATAAACCCGATGTTGCAGTAGCAACATTTGTCATACCAGATACTGCGCCTCTGGCGGCCTCTCTTGTAATTATAAGAGCCTCATTTATATTTTCTATACCTGTAGATACAATCTCTGTTAAACCTGCTGCTATGTCTCTAAACTCAGAAGGGATGTCCCTTACTATTTGTGCAACCCCTTTAAATGCTTTTGAGAATGTTTTTTCAGTAGCTTCAGGTATAAGTATGACTGCTCCAGATATAGCATGACTGAACCTTATAAAGTCAACGGTTGCCTTTGCAAGAAAGGCAGCAAGGGCAATTGACATGCCCTGAAATGTACGTTTGAATACGTTTAGTATCTTGCCCATTATATTAGTAGCTACCTTGAGCATTGTACCAAGCACATTGAGCCAAAGTGTGGTTATGCCTTTTGCTAAACCTTCAAATACCCTGCCCCAAGCACGTGTTAATCCTTGTAAGCCACTTAAAGACCCCTCTTTCTTGAATGTTTGCATAGCCCTCACGACATCTGATAAAGCACGAGCAGAAAGGGAAAGACCTTGAGGCAATCCTATCTTCTCAAATGCTGCTGCTACACCTGTAAATGTTCTTATTATTGTGTTACCAGCAGCAAGCAGCTTTGCTTTTCTCCACGCAGCCTCTTGCTCCTGAACCTTCTTAATCTTCTGACTTATATTTTTTTCCGCCTTGAATCGTTCAAATCCTTGAAGTTTGACAGCATCTGCTTTCAGCTTTTCCAAATCCTTAACAGTCTTGGCTTCCGTCATTCTTATATTTAGTGCAAGTTTACTCTTTTGCTGTTCTGTGCGTATCTCATCCTTTACTGCCTTATCTTTGGCTTTAGCAGCCTGTTGATTAGCCCTCATTGCTTGCTGAATTGTTTTTTGTTCTGCTACTGCAAACCTACTTACTGCATCGGCCTTCTTGCCTTGAAGGTCTATTTGTTTTTGGAGAGTCTTTTCCTGCTCTTTTTGAAGATTTATGAAGCTTTTTGAAAAACCAGTGCCCTTAATCTTGCCTATATTCTCAAGTTGCGCTTGCAATTTGACAAGTGTGCCAAGAGCATTTTTAGCGTCAGCAGTTACTGTAATTCCTAAGTTAGCCATTATTTTTTACTGTCCTTTGAACCAAAAAGAACTTCACACCAATCATTGATGTACTTTCTGTCTATGTATTGGATTACCAAATATAGCACTTGTAACTCCTTGTATCTTTGTGCTTTTAGCCCGCCATCTCTGAATAATTTACCCATTTTGTAGCAAAGAAAAGCCTCAAAAACTATATCTTCTATGTAGAAAGGGATTGGTATATCCTCATTAACCAATCTTCCTGATGGAGTCTTCGCAATCTGGGTTATCCGCTTGCCACCGATTAACTTCTCGATGGCATGTTCCAGTTTTTTAGTTCATCCTTTTGGAAATCACTCAGATAATCCGCCCCATCATATACCATATTTCTAATCTTTTGGGGAATTGCTTGAACAAGCTCTTCTGCTTCCTTTCGATTTTTTATTTCATATAAAAGGGGAACTTCATCCCCTCTTTTATACTCCCTTACATTGCGCTCAAACTTTATACCCTTAATTTCGATTACACAATCCCTAAAGGCGAGATTTTTGGCTTCTTCAAGCAGGGCAAGATTCTTCTTTGTATATACTTCCCTTCCTTTGATTCTCGCCTCGTCTGTTAAACCGCAAATTTTCAAATAACACTCTTCATTACCATTACCAGGAATTCTTATTATTCCTTCGGTAAACCCAACCGTTTCAAGAAACTCAGGTACTTTACCAACCCTTGATTGTAATGCCAATAAATCCCTTTCCAAATTGGCAGAGTAAACATTATACCTTTCAAGTACCTCTCCTATAGGAGTTTTTACATCTTCAAATATCTCCATCCAACACCTTCCTTTTGCCTAAATAAGGCTCAAAAAACCAACTTGTCAATCTTCTACAACAATTCTTAAATCCTCATCCAAAAATTCTTTTACATCGTCCCTAATATCTGCAATAACATATATAGGTCTTTTTCTGTGCAATTTTTTTGCATAGGGGACTCTTGTACCAATAGTCATAATATGCTTGTCTCCTTCTTTCCTTAATTCAAACACGCTTTCAGAGCTTTTACCCAAGACACTTCTTCTTAATCTATGTGTCCAATGAAGTATTCTGCCCGTTGCTCCCTCAGAAGATTTTACCGAGTAGTAACCAATCCTTCTTAAACGAGCATTAACTGTATCAGGGTCTAAAGCATCCCATTTGGAGCTTTGTTTTGTTTTCCCCTCTGCATCGAATTTTCTTTCAAGAATTGGGTATATAACGAAATCAGCAGATGTTCTGAGAGCATCACCATAGTTTCTCAAGTAAGTCGTTATTTCATCTATTTTTCCAGCTATGTCTTTGGCATCTATATCAATTCTAATCAATAGTATAATCCTGTTGAATCTCAGCGAGGAGGCTTATTGCTCTTGTTGGTGCCGAAGAAGTGGTAAAACCCCTACTGGTTATCAACAAATCCTTTATTATTATAGAGTGAACAGTCCCTCCTAATCGTCTGTCTGCCTCCAGAACTCTCTCAACCCCATCAGCATATCGCCACAATTTCTTTTGCAACCTTTCTTCATCATTATCTTCTACTACGACAGTCAAGTCCATTATATAAGTCATTCTCTTTCTTTTACCTCCAACTGTGGAGATTTCAAGAAATGGAGTGTTTTCTCCTAAGATAAACATTGCAGGGCGGGGGAAGTATTCGTTCAATTGATAACTTGTAATGGAAAAAAAGGCGATGTCATCCAGAACGATTCCATCGCCTCTTTCAGTGTCTATTGTGTCTAATTTGGCTGGAAGATTAGTCTGAAGCACAGTCCTAATCTTTATTGCTGCATCTTCTATAATTTTCATTTTATAAATTCCCCAAATAGAGGTAGATTTTTAAAACATTTTGACTTTCTCAGATTGTCGCTTGAGTATTCTTGAGTGTAATCTGCATACTGGTTGTAGAACCGCCTGCTGTTGATGCAAATGCAGAGAAAGGCAACTCAAGCTTGATTCCCCTATCATCCGCTACAACAGGAGCGCTCGAATCATATTTCAATTCTGGTATAAGAATTTCCATGTGTTCATTGCCTGCCGAGCCGTCTCCTGTACCACGAGTGAGTTGTATCTTGATGAGGCTTGTATCAAAATTTACAGCCTTTGTATAAAGTGAAATATCCTCAAATAACACAGTCATTGTACCTGTTATAGTTGAGAAGCCTTCTGGGAGATTTCGCCTTGTCCCCGCTCCACCAATGGCGAATGTGGTGTCATCAAGGGCATTATCAAGTGTAAACTCTATATCAGTAGCGTAACCTAATGTAGTACCTCCAGTTCCCCCCTCAAATATTGTAGCCTCGAAACCATCGAATGGATTATTACCCAAGTCTGTTGCAGTCGCTGTTGTGTAGGAGGCTGTGGATTGATTTTCCGATGCGCCTATAACAGAAACCGAGCCTGTTATAAATCCGCTTGCACTAAAACTCATGGAGAGCTGATTAATCTTGCATCCTCTGTAGTTGAAATATTGAGTTCCAGTCGCTGAACCAACATTTATAAATCTTTTCTCAAGCATCAAACCTGTAGGCAGAGCGCCAACTGTAATTGTGTGAGTGTAATTAGGAGCGGTTGTTGTAGATGATACAGAACCTAAAGCATGTTTGAATATGGTTCCCATCCACGTAGCATCTGCCTCAAAATTAATTGTGCCCCTGACATCGATATTTTCCTGTCGGGGCATCCTTCTATCCCTGTATGCCGTAATGGCTGCTGACTCAATCCTGCCCCTTGACCTCCTCAAATCCTCGGATGTAAAGGGAAATAATCTTGGATTTGCTGCTGCTGCCGTTGGTATAGTATTGTATGTTACTTCTTCATCAAACACAATTAGGGCTTCTGAACCTGTTGCTTGTAGTGGCATGTTGAAATCCTCCTGTTAAGTGCCAAATCTTCGGTACAAATCATAAACTATTTTTATTTTATCTGGTATTCCCATTTGGTATATCTGATAACCTCCATCACCCAAGGATTTAGTTCTTAATCCCAAATCCTTCCCTTGCCTGTTTGCTTTCTTCCATAAAATATGGTCTATAACTGCATCCTCAAGGTCTTTGGGCAATGTTGTATAACCAGCGTTATATTGAATTCTTATATTTTGGATTCCTTTTGGGAATTTTCCCTTTCTTAATTTTATAAGTCCTTGACTTTCATAGGCGTAGTCAACACTCGTCCATGTATAAACTGTATTGCCGTTTTCGTCTTCATGTGTAAGTGAGGATACACTATTTATAGGAAATTGTTTAGTATGAATCTCAAGACTGCCATCTCCATCATAGTATTCATCATAAGCAGCAGCTTCTACTGTGCGTTTAAGATAATTCTCTACAAATGTAGTAACTGCACTTATAAGTGTATCAACAAAGCTGTCATCAGATGTGGGGAATGTGTCCTTAGCCTTTACTTGTGCTCTTGTTATAGTTATAGCCATAGTTTAAATATGTACTAATTGTTCTTCCTTAAATAAATCATCGTACATATATTCTACTTCTTTAAGTCGTAGGGGATATTCTTTCTCTATCTCACGCATCTTATCAAACACAAATGGATAGTTCTCGCCAATATCTTTGAATATTGCATCCAGACGACCTTTCTGACACGACTTATTTATCCTATTATATTTTTGCCTTATAAAAAAATTCTTTATATCATAGCAGTATAATAATGCCATAATGAAGCTACCAAGAGTATCTTCATCATATCTCCAGTAAGTTCCATATTCTCCAAAACCCCTCTTTCCATCTTTTCTCATTAATAAATCATTTATATTAGCAATTGTTCTCTTTTCTTCTTCTCTTATGGACTCATTTATATCGTAAAATAAAGAAGATATATCCTGTGAGGGTAATGGTGCCTGGGGAGGTTTTATATATTTAGCCCAATCTCCATGTATAGCAATAAGCTCATTGCATTGTATTAAGACTCTGCTTAAATCTTCAAGCATGTAAGGGTATTTTTCGTCAATTTCTTTAAAGGTTCCTTCTACATCATCTTTTATCCAATCTTCGTTAAGTCTGCTGTATCCTCTCCTTATAAGAAATGCTTGTGCGTTATAAAAATGAAACAACTCCATATAGGAACTCTTAAAATCTCCCTTGGCTTCCTTGTCTTCCCCAAAGCGTTCCTCACACTATTCTAAATAGCCAACCCTTTTGTTTATTGCTCTACGAAAAGCATCATCTATATCACACATGGGAAACTCCCCCAGAAAAAGTTATTTTTTAATCTTTTTCTTCTTTTTCTTCCTCTTAGGCTTATCGACTGACTCCATCATCTTATTCTCATAATGTTTAAGCATTTTGTTCATCCAATCCCAAGAAAAGGGGCAGAAGTGTACATTATCGAAATATCCTCAATAAATTGATTTCGTTATATCTTTCTCAGTTCTCCACTTCTGCCCAAATGTCCCTATTTTTAGACAGGTAATGTGCCAGAGAAATTACCAAGTACACATGCGGAACCAATCAAAACTGTGGGAGATGAACCACCTGTAAATGCAGTGGTCTCAGTTACACGTATATACTGATTCAACGCTTGAAGTGCGACATTAATCTCCAAATCGGTATTAGCAGCAGTGATTGTACCAGTTGCCCCAGACACGTTTGCATAGGAGCCCCCTGCAGCAGTAGCATGTTGAACATTTACTGTAACTGTGTTTGCACCTGGAGAACCACTGATAGCTCCTGTTTGAATTAGAAAGGTAGCATTCTGATAACCCAATCTATCAACATCCGCTCCATTTACAGCAGAACCTCCAGAATCAGATTGTGGTCTCAGGGCTGTTAGACTTTTAATAACTTCACCAACGTTTCTTGCCATGTTTAACTCTCCTATAAAGAGAAGCCCCACCCTGACAAGAGCAGGGCTTCAAAATTTATATAAATCTCACTACTTAAGGTCTTACGCCAGTCATTTTACAGAACACTTCTGGTGTCCTTAACCCAAAATCAATTCTTTCAATTGCCCTAATCCAAGTCTGGTAAAACTCAAAAGCAGTCCCAGATGTATCAGCAGCAAACTCAATGCCTGCTCTTTCCCCAATCACAGCCTCATCCCATTGGGCGCAGATTACATAAGAACAGTCTGAAGAACTGCCCACAGTAAGATTGATTGGAACTTGGGTGGTTAGTTTTACAGGCAAACCTACAAGTGTATCTGGCTCCTTGATACTTGGACTTACATTGTAGATGTATTGACCATTGGAATCCTTAATCTTTGTCAATGTGTTTTTTGTTCTTGGGTGCATAACCCAACCGCTTGCTACGCCATTAGCCAACTCCACCTGATAGAGTGTGTCATAAATATTATCAAATGTAGGCGTTGCCCCATTTGCCCCAAGAGTAACCTCTGCTACACCAGTAGTATTTATGATACCTGTTGGTTGGTTAGCCGAACCAGAGCCTCCCAAGAATGCAATATCCTCGGCAAGCGCAAGAACCTTTACCGTATCCTTTCTAACAGCAGTCTCAACAGCAGGATTAGAATCAGAAATCAATTGATTACTTACTTTGACAAGGGCTGCCAACAACTTTGCTATTAACTGAAGTTGTCCAAATGTGTTTTGGCTTTCAGTAATTTGTGCATTCTCCCCCACCCAAACGGCTGTAGCCCCGCCTGTTATCTTTGGTACTAACAGAGTATCAGATACCATAGGATAGACAGTAGGTCCCATTCCTCTAACAACTGACTGCGCTGTAATTCTATCCCTTAAATCGCCAAGGTATTCCTCTGGTACTATAAAACCACCCCCCGAACCTGTGCTTTCCCCCAAAGCCTTAAACTCGTAAGGAGCAAGATTCATGTTCTTATGTGCTATAGCGTTATAAAATCGAGCAAAACTAAACTCGCTCCCTTTGTTACTATTTGGGGCACTCTCATTGACCTCTTTAGTAGTGTCGAAACGAAGCTTTCTTTCTTCCCTATCCCTTTCAACACTTTCCTTTATATTACCTTGCTGCTCCTTCAATGCCTCAAGTTCTTTGGTTAGCTTATCATTTAAGCCCTTGAATTCCTTCATGCCTTCAGCTATTTTTACAGCATCCTCCTTCTCCTTAATTTTCCTTTCAACTTCTTCTTTCTTTTTGGCCTCCAACTCTGAAACCTTTTCTTCGAGTTGTGTAGCTAAGTCTTTTTCCTGTGGCTCTTTTGGTTCAGTCATTTACTAAACTCCTTAAAAAATGTGCACTAATCTTTCAAACATGCCTCTGCACGCTTGATTAAATCTCTTAGCTTTTCTTCATTCGCATAAGAGAATAATGTATTGGATGTCTTCTTAAGCTCATTAGCCATCCAATTTAGTCTTTCTTTATCGGAACTGTTGAATTCATTCTTGTTCTTGTATAGGTCTACGTCTGCCTTCACAGCTTTCAGGGCAGCTTCAAATGTATTAAATGAAATAATTTCAATGGGAGTGTGCTTGGTTTCCTCATCCTCAACACTACGTCTTTCTCTCCATCTTTCAACTTGTCCACTGTGCATATCGAGATGAGCCATAACCGCACTTCTACTAACACCTTCAGGTAAATCTGCTTGATTTAATCTACCTTTAGCAGCCCTCACGCCATTTGCATTAAGTGCCCCATTAGGTTCGTGATGAGGAAGTTTTAACCAATCTTTGGGGATGTCCGCAATCTCTCTATCCTCCCGCCTTGCTCGTGCCCTCGCTGCCCTTGCAATCGCTGGGGGTACAGAAGCTAAAAGCTGTTGAACTGAAAATCTTGATTTACTGCCGTCCCAAGAGTCATCTGTTATATTCCCATTCCCAGTTCCCTTACCCTCAAAATCTTCCATACATTCTTCAATTATTAAATTCATTGTATCATTATAAATCTTGTGGTCATCCTCACTTATAATTCCCTTTGAAAGCGCTTCCCTAATCCTTGCGCTTGGATTGGAAGGTAAGGGCAAACCAGAAATTTCGAGCAATTCCTGTTTAATTATTCTTCTTCCACTAAAAAGGTTATCCTCATCTAAAGGCTCAGATTCCTTTGGCTGAAAGCCAACCGAAAATGAATTAATAAAGCCCCCTTTGTATAGCTTGAAAACTGTATCTGCAAATGGGTATTCCTCATACGTTGCAAATTTCGGTTTAAAGACAAGCTTATTATCCTCAACCTTTATCTTTTCTGCTTTAGCTATAGGTAAATCTGTGTGTCTGTGCGCCCAAAGTACAACAGGATTCTTTTCATAGTTCCTCAAATCCCAGCCACTTTGTTGAATAATATCTCCATCCCTATCTTTATCTTCGGTGGAGGCTATGGCTAAAAATGTCCTGTTTCTTTCATCTATATCTTTAATCTTAGAATCAACTGTTTTATATATAAATTCGTTCATTTTCGTGCCTCTCCAAAAGTTTACCATTATCAGGTTCATCAGGTATCTGCGATTCCGAATTGGCATCAATTAAATTACCTGGTACATATCTTGTATCGCCATTTCCGTCTTCTGTTTCTTCCATATTCCACAATATCTTTCTTGCTTCATTTGGAGTCCAGATACCTATTTCTACCATTCTTCTTGCAACAATACTCTTTTCAACATTTGTATCGTTGATAGCGTCAATTTCACTTAAATCAAACTTGGCAATCAAATCATTACCATATCTCTTTACAAGGAAAGTATTTAAATACTCCTCTATTTTTCTGATTAGGGGCTTTATCGTAATCCCCCAAAACATCTTGGCTTGTTCCTTTGTGGTTTGAACATTTCCGTATCTGAATGAATTGCCCCCAAAGGCAAATTGAGGGGGCACATTCACAACACCTGCAATTGCTTCATTGTTCAAGGCGTGTTGTTGTATAAAATCACCATCCTTTGGGCTCACTCCTATTCGAGTCCATTGCAATCCGCTTTCAAGTAACATTGGTCTGTGCGCCTTATTAACGCCTGAGTAAGCCATCTCAAGCTCTTTCTGAAGTCTCTTAAACGTATCATTGTCTAATGTCCTATCTGTGGAGAATACTCCAGAAGGACTTGCGCCTTGTTTGAAGAATTCGATATTATATTTACTTCTATAATATTCAGATATAAGTTCTTGTCTTGCAGCAGCATAGGGGGACTGCCCTCTCCATGTTTCTGTTGGGCTAAAATGCTTAAAAAATATTAATTCGTTGGGGAGGTAGCCAACCCGTCCCACACCAGTCTCATACAGATACCCCCTAACAAAATTTTTAGCGTCTGGAATTACACGAATAAAATCGGGTCTTAAAGTCCATAGTTCTTTAGGTTGGTCTAACTTATTCAGTCGCTCTAATGCTACAGGGGCTTCGCCTGCCAATTGCAAATAGACAACAAGAGATTCCCAAAAATCAAATCTGGTTGTAACAGGATTAACATTCCAGAATAAATCTACAAGGGGGTGAGTACGGGTCAATTTCTTTAATTTTTTCTTTCTTACCTTTCGATAAAATTTCAAATCGCAATTGGCAATAGCCAATGCAAGCTCTTTCACTGTCCCATGAACCACAGCATTGGAAAAATCGGATTTACCATACAAATCTATATAATCCTTTGTTCGCCAATCCATCTTTATCCCGCTATTGTCCATCCAAGGATAAATCATAAGCCCCAATGCTCTATTGGCTTTTGTTCTAAGAAAGTTTCTTATTTTTTGTGTTATTTGCATTTTATTCCAATAAAAAAGCCCAAGACAGGTAGATTAATTACCCATCTCAGGCTTTGGTAAAGCTAATGAGATTTTTAATATATTTTAAATTTTAGTTCTTGAGTTGCTCATGTTGGTTTATGGATGTTTCGACCGTCCTTACCAAACCATGAAGAAAATTCAGTTTAATACTTATAGAACCACAGAAATCGTTGTTAGTGATTCTTGACTCCTCCTCTTGTACAACCCTTTTAATCTTTTCAATTGTAAACTGCGTTAGCATACTCACTTACACATAATAAAAACACAAATAATTAAAATGTCAAGCAATTTCTCCGATTGTTTATAAAATCTTCATTATATCCTCGTCAGATATATCTTTTGTAATACTGACAACATCTATTATTCTTGGTTTGAATGCGTTGTTTAGAAACTCAAATACTTTTACATATTCCAGTCTGTCAGGATGGTGGGCAGGCAACATATCAACAAGCTCTTTATATAATTGTTTACCAAAATGCAGATATGTAACTGCCAGTTCCTTCTTTGGCAAGTGCCATTCACTCATCAATCTTACCGCCTTGTTGAGCATTGCTATTGCAAGCTCATATCTATTATCATCTGCCAAATGAATCCCAACTGAGTATAATGCCTGAACATCCTCTGGGTCTTGTTTGATTCTCATCATGCACATATCCAGATACATTTTTACCTTCCTTGCAACGACATCATCATCTTCCAAGAATCCTTCATTGATTAGAATTATGGGCGAATATGCAGGGGGTTTCGGCGTATCAAGTATTTCATGTATTATACCCTTATAAGATAATCCTTCTTTATTACGAAACAGCCTGATGGTTTCGCTTGTAGGAGTGGAGCCATCCTTCCGCCTGTTTTGAATCTTGAATAACCAGTTATCACAAGTACCTTCAGTCAATTTCCTTATGCCTGTCAAATCACTGCAATATTCATCCAAATCAACATGAAAAATCCATTCTGAAGATGATTTATTGAGATAGGTATTCCTTGCTCGTGCAAAATCTTTAGAGCCGTCCCTTTCTTCATAAACAATAGCTCCTAACAATCTCGCCAACTCTATGGAGCTGTCCGTAGAACCTGTGTCAATAAGTATAACATTGTTGGCAAAGCCAAAATGTCTGTGCATGTACCAGAATAATTTGGCCTCCTCATTTTTCATAATAGTACATATGTCAATTCTATTATTTGCATTCCACATCTTCGTTGTAAAGACAGGTTTATTTTTAGCTGGCTCTATATACTGTTTATATCTCATGCTTGATACACATAAAGAGTCTTCAGTCATCTTTAAGAGCATAGCAAAATTTCTATGCTTACTATTTGGAATATATCTGAATAGATTGGGGACTACAGTCTTGGTGGAATCTTGACTTGCTGTGTAGTTATTGTCCGTCCCCTCAAATAGATAATCCTGAAAAACATATCCATGAATAAGGGGGTTAGGGTTATAAATAAGTCTGTCCAAATCCTTCCTTGTAATAGACTCCTCTAAAACTTCTTTTTCATTCAGGTGTAAAATCCAGTCGCAATTAAGTTCTTCAATTCTGTCGATTATTGCTTCGGAAGCTTTCTCGTTATGTATTGATTCAGACACATCCAGTTTATTTATATCTCCTATCAGGTCAAAAGGATACTCCTGTCCCTCATTGAGAACAAGTATTTTATCAACAAGACTCTTAGTTTTATCCAATACCATTTTGAATATTTCAGCGTCAAAATCATTTGTTATTTTGGTTCTTATTACCCCCAGTATTGTTTGGGGTCTTGTGAGATACCTGTTATGTATCTTGGCTACAGCAATAATACTCTTTGATAGATTATCAAGTTTTGTTATTGGACTCTTATCAAATATGAAAACGCCCTTATTAATTGCACATATATTTCCAGAGAGCGTGTTCCTTACTACCACGTCAAATATCTCACCTGAATTTAGCGTCCCATTAAAGCGCACCCCATTTGTCCTCTCAAACATAATACACACATCCGAAACCAGATTTGCAAGAGTGTATCCATAATTAAACTTACGCTCTTCCAAGGCTTTTATATAATTACCAGATGTCAGACTGAATTCACATTGTTGGACACTAAATACTGTATGACTCAGAATTGGCGCAGCTATTGTAACTGGTCTGTAAGATGGGAGCAAAAAGGTTCTTTTTAGTTTATTTAGCCAATTAGGAGAAACAAGTGCATTATCCTTCAAGATTGTAATGTATTTTCCATTGGCTGAATCTATGCAAGCATTAAGAGCCTCCCCAATTGTAGATTTTTTGCAAACTACAGATGCCATAGTTTTTACAATTTCTGATTCTACCTTTTGTCTATCATCTACAATAACCAGAATCTCGTGGTCTTCTGAGTATTCATTTACACTCTTTATGGTTTCTCTCAAGTTACAAAGGTTAGTGGTCAGAGGTATTATAATAGTATGTTCGACTGTCATGTTATATCCCTCCTTTTTGAAATCCAGTCATATGTTACTCTAAGCCCCTCATCCAAAGAAGCAGATGGAGCCCAGCCTAAGACCTTTTTAATCAGTGTATTATCTGAGTTTCTGCCCCTAACCCCTTGAGGCCCATCTATATGCCTGATTTTTAATTCCTTCTTGGCAATAGTCATTATCTTTTTGGCTAATTCGTCTATTGTTATCATTTCATCCGAGCCTATGTTAATGGGTTCATTATAATCCGACTTCATAAGCCTGATAGTACCTTCAATGCACTCATCAATGTAGAGAAAAGACCTTGTTTGTTTCCCATCCCCAAATATCTCTATTCCTCCTCCAGATTCAACTTCAGCCACTTTCCTACATAGTGCAGCAGGTGCTTTTTCCTTCCCTCCAAACCAAGTACATTCGGGACCAAACACATTATGATAGCGACCAATCCTAACTTCCATACCACAATTTCTATGATGGGCATTATAAAGACGCTCACTAAACAGTTTTTCCCAACCATAGGCAGAGTCAGGATTAGCAGGATAGGCAGAATCTTCAGAACATTTTGGATTATGTGGGTCTAACTGGTTGTGTTCTGCATAGCAGCACGCTGAAGAGGAATAAAAAAGGCGCTTTATGTTTCTCTTATAACAAGTATTCAGTATGTTTAGATTAATCATTACTGAATTGGACATAATATTAGCATCGTTATCGCCTGTAAATACATACTCAGCTCCCCCCATATCAGCAGCGAGGTTATATACCTCATCAAATTGTCTATCCATTATCCCTCGACAAAAAGTAATATCTGTTAAATCACCAACAACAAAATTATCCGCTTCAGTTTTTGAATATTCTGGGTATTTCAAATCCACTCCCCTTACCCAATAACCGTCTTTTTTCAGGCGCTTTACAAGATGATTGCCTATAAAACCCCCCGCTCCACATACCAAGACCGTCTTTTTAATCATTCATTCTACTCCTAAATAAACTCATCGTTAATCTCTGGATTCTTCACTCTTTCAAGATACCTATTCATTACATCCTGTCTGCATCTGTAATCTTTACACAGTGAATGTTTAAGCTCAGCTATTTGCTTTATTATTATTCTCTTCTTGTCGCTTGACCAAATCTCTTGAAGACTGTCCTTATAAATATTACCAAATATATAATTATCTTTTCCATAAAAAACATTACAAGGGGACAAATTTCCACAAGCATCAATGAGACAATAGAAGTTAAACGCATGACATTCATTATAAGTTCTGGGTTGACCTAACCTTTCCAAGCTTCTAATCCTTACTATTGTTGTAAAAGTATTACTGTTTAACTTCTCAAGCCTTTGTTGCATCCCATCTTGTAAATGCTGGCGGGGTGTTATCTGATAAGAGCTTTTAGGGTGGCAATGAGCAGGTTTCACTTGGAAATTATGCGCCCCTATATTCTTGGCAATGTTGGCAAGTGGCTCAATCTCATTTATATTTTCTGGCATTAGGAGGGACTGAATACCAATCTGTACTTTATAATCCTCATTTTTAACCACATCTACGCATTGCTTTATATTGGAAATAACCTTATCAAATTCAGAAAGTTCTACTCGATGGATTTTTGAGAATGTTTCTGCGGTTGCGGCATCAACACTAAACCTTAACCACGATAAGTAGGGTAATGTATCCTTTAAGGTAGATAAACAAGACCCATTGGTTGAAAGCGCCACTTTTATTCCCAAATCATGCGCTGTTCTTGCAAACAAACCCAAAGCTCTGTGAAGAGTTGGCTCACCCTCCCCCGCAAAGTAAACAGATTTAACTCCAAGACTGCTTGCTTCCTTTAATGTCTCAACAAGAATCTGGGCATCAAGAGAATCCTGCCCATGATTTATCCAATCCAGCGTGCATTGTTTACACCTGTGATTGCACTCATTAGTTATTCCAACTTCCATATGAAGGGGATAACAAAAACCCGTACTCTTCCATTGGGCTACTCTTTCAGGATGGTAATTCAGCTTATGTGAGTCAATATCTTTAATTCCCATCTATAATCTTCTCCCAATAATCAAGTAGCTCTCCAAGAGTTTCCTCAATAGGAATTTTTGGCTTCCACGAAATAATAGAGCGAGTTTTATCACTGTTTAATATCTGTACAGGAATATCTATCCTTCGCACGAGATTTTTATCAGCTACCTTTTCCGCTTTAACATTTGCCAAATTCATCATAAGGTCAATATAATACTCTATTGTCTGTAAATTATGCCCACTTATATGAAAAATATCTCCATTCCTTATTCCCCCCAGTATATATTTAATCATTAATTTATAATAAGCTGCAACCACATCTCGAACATCCATCACAGCCCTCTGGGAATTAATATTTCCTACCCTGAGTACAGGCTTCTGCAAGCCTCTTTTAATTCTTATTATTTGGGCAGCATCTGAAGAAATAGAATAACAAGAAGGCCTGCCTGCTCCAGTATGCGACCCAGCCCGTGTAATGAATGCCTTTAATCTTTTACTTTTTGTCCGCTCAAGAATATATAAATCAGATGCTGCCTTTGAAACAGCATAGGGAGAAACAGGGTTCATTGGGAATGACTCAAATATTTCTCTTTGTGGGCACACCCCATAGACTTCTGGACTACTGCACTGCATAATTATACTATTTTCTCCAAGGACTTCGCATAAATTCACAGTCCCAAGTGCATTTGTTTCAAAATACAATCTGGGTTCCTTGAATGATGTTGGTGGGTGAGTTAATGCTGCAAGATGAAAAACACCAGCAAAATTGTATGATTGTAAAGATACTAAATCATTTATATTACGTAAATCCCCATGTAGATATTTCACACCTTTCGCACACTTGTCTGTTTTAGTGTGAGCCAACCCATACACGATATGTCCCCTCTCTAATAGATGACTCGCTAAATAGGGACCAACAAAGCCAGATATTCCTGTGATAAGAAATGTCATTCCACGAATGTCCATCCCTTCTTCCATATAGGCTTGGTTCGTATATTAGATTCGTAGTTTCTATTATAAAGATAGAGGTTATCTGTTGTATTCAGTACCTCAACAAGATATGGAAAACTTGAATCTGGTATTCTTATTTCGGAGGCCTTCTCAATAATTCCGCACCAACTAAAAATAGGCACATTAGGAATCTTGATAATCTCCACTGTTGGTAAGTCAGATTCTATACTCTTATTGAGAGTGAGATAGTTAGTTGCAAAATGGTTGCACACAAGCGCAAACTTGTCGGGGACGCCGTTCAGGATAATATCTTCGAGTTCTTTCTCCTCTTCGGAATTTCTTGTTATTTTAAGATAATCCTGCCAATCTTCCCACCCACCAATTGCAAATGAGAATTGACTGTTTGCATACTTGTATTTAGCTTGCATGATATTATCATTAAGCTGTTGATTGTGCTTGAACCTAAAATAATTGGTAGAATGGCTAAGGTCTAATTTATAAATTTCATTACGTTTTTTTTCGCTCATTCTCCATATAACACCATTATGTATATAATTACTTATATATCTATATTCTTCAATAACAGGCCAATAAACTTCATAACCAAGTTCCATAAGTTTCATAGCAATTTTCTGGCAGAAGAAAATATCACCAAGCCCTGCCGATTGGTTAATCATTACTTCCACAAATACTCCTTTACTCCACGCCCTTAACCTGATAGTAATAGATTGGTTCGTTTATATTTACCTCTGTTTTCAATAAAGGCAGAAGCCTTTTGCTATAATCGTGGTCTTCTCCATAATCTATTTCAATAAACTGTGTAGCAAGGGCAAGGTCTCTTTTTACTGGATTCAGATGATTTGGATTCCTGAAATACCGCCTCCTTCCTGGTCTGTCTGGGTCTTCCTCATCCCACCATGATTTATATTTGAGTGAATGATATGTCCTGCATTCGCTATTCTTGATTCCATTGGTTGTCATAAGAAGATGTATGCCAACAACATCACAATCATTCCTGATTGCATCCAGAATCAGAAAAACATAATCATCGCTTACAAGGTCGTCATCGTCTATGAATGTAACATATTTCCCTGTTGCGCCTCTTAATAGTTCGTTCCTTTTTTGCCCTACAGCTTTCCTCCCATTATCCGAATTAACCAGAATCTGCACTCCCTCTACCAATTGGGGAGATAAACAGGATAAAAGTTCTCTGAGGGATGATTCCCTTTTGGTTAAGGAACATATTAATAATGACAAAACATTATTCATTCAGTAATCTTTTTAATTTGGCGACATCACTCTGCATGGCTGGGCCTTGCCAATTTGCTTCCCATATTCTGGCGTCCGATTCTGCATTCTTTTGAGCGGTTTCGTAAATTACATCCTTACCTGTTTTACCAGTTACCCAATGGACATGCTCAAAGAAAAGGTCATCTCTGTACATTCTTCTATTTATTCTTGTTGCCAAAACATCCGCCCATGTGTCGTGGTAAAATACGTTAGTGTGCATCTGCACAAACTCCCCCAACGCATCTGCCCATCTACGATGGATAAAAAAATGAGTTCCCAGATTACCGTGCTGAAATCCATCATTACCATAGACAAAAACCATCTTATCATTGAACTTATTTATTTCTTTGAGAATCTCAACATCCCAATCCTTGGTTCTGTATATAAAATCATCACCGCTCATTTGTAAGACATCCCCCGTGGCTAATCTCCATGCGTCATTCCAGTAATGGCCATAACATTTTTCCCTGGAGCCAATACAAACTTTTATAGTTATTTTGTCAGAATAAGGAATTAATGCCAAGGCAGATTCCATATCGTCATGGTCAACACGGATACAAATCTCTATGTTAGAAGGATATTTACTTGTTTGAATGATAGAATCTATCAGGCGTGTTAAATTCCTAACCCGCTTACGGGTGGGAAGGATAATTGAAATGGTTTTAGCATCAACTATACTGTTAGACAACAAATTCGCTCCTATGCTAAAACAATAATTCTTGGTAGTTTTTTATCTTGGTACAGATAGAATTCTCTTTTTCAGATATAAGATATGATTTTGCAATAGTATTCATCACCTCTATTATCTTAAATTAAGGTATCAAGGTCGTATGTAGTTTGAGACGGAACTACAAGAGTGGTATCAACCCCAAGAACTGGTATATAAATACTAATGGTTGCTCCATAAACTACGTCCACATAAAAATAACCATCTGCATGTAATATAAATATAGTGTCATCTTTCTGGTAAGCAGCGCCTGACGTGGTATAGGGCAATTTGATGATTGTAACATTGCCAGTGAGCGTTGTCATAAGTGTCCCGTCAAGATTCCTTGCCCAGATGAACATTCTGCACGTGTTCGGCTGTGCAGGTGCGCTCACGCTTATTGGCGTGCCGATGTAGCTTTGATTGGTGTTGCCACTAACAACAAGGGTTTCAGGATTCGTGAAGCTGTAACTGCCAAGCTTCTGCTTGTCAACAGAATATGTGCCATTATCAAGCATGAACACTACCTGCCCGTTCGCATCTGTTGTTCCTGTTGCAAGTAGAGTATCATTAGCCTGATTCTTCACTGACACAGTTGCACCTGGTATCACAGGCGTCCCGCCTGTCTCTGTTAAGGTTATCGTAACGGTATTTACGCCTGTTCCCATACCTACCGCCCTTGATGAAATCTTTGCATCAGTGTATTCGTCCACCCCAGGATTAATGTCCTGATAAACGTACTTTGGCGTTGCCTCTCCAGTATCCCAGAGAATGCCACCGCTATGCGTATCAGGGATTGACACAGACGCTTGATAGTAGCCATTGCCAACTTCCACTATACCAGCCGTAATTCTTGTACCGTTATTAGTAGCATCAGCGTTCTTCAACTGATAGCCAACAGTAGCAAGCCCTGTTTTTGTTGAACCAAAACCAACCGCCAAGAGTAATGTATAAGGCATTATTTTAGTTGCTCCAAAATTCCGTTAATCGTTCTAACATGGAATACCCCCAAAGTAACTCTATCATTTTGGGGATTACTAAATAGTTTCTTCAAAAAGGATGCCTCGTCAACTGTCAATTCAATTTCATCCCTATCTTGCTTTAACGCCTCTCTACTTTTATCATCAAGCGCTATCCATGCAGGATATTCGCCAGTAGCGACTACCTTGCTGTCAACGGCATTTATCAGTTGCGATAGGGCAATCGCATCGTGCCTGATGTAAATCAAATTGCCTTCTTTATCTTTAATGCTCTTTCCATCCTTATCGATGTTTTTAATCTGTTCCAGTTTGACTTTAATCTTGTTGTTGTCCATTTAATTTCCTGCCATTAATAAAGCAAACGCATTTGTACCCCTTTAAACCCTTTATTGCGTTCATTATAAAATGCTACTGTCTCGGTAGTCTCAAATTTTGTTTTGCATTTTTGACATTCACGAATCCTAAAAACCACAACGCCTAAAGGAGATAAATATTCCTTTACAATACAAGTTTTAACATGCTCACACTCAGGACATTTCATATCAAACTTTCCGCCTCACAAGGGAGTTTCAGCTTTGACTTTAATCTTATTCTCGCTCATACCGGCTCCTGTATTTCTTCATTCACCATAGACCCAGGGTCTCCTGGTTTAAACACCGTAATTGATTCTTCTACTTCTTTTCGTATAGAAGCTTTTATACTTTGTAAAATAGATTGACCATCTTTAGGTATAGCAGTTAGCCATGACTTGACAGCAGCCCTAAACTCTGCCTTTGTAGGCACGGTGGGGAAATCTGAATCAGGACTGCCCACCGTCCACACCCTGTCTCTATATGCAGATTTGCCAGTTACTGTGTCGATGTAAGTAATTCCTATAACGCCCCTGATAATATTATTATTTTTGTCTTTTGTAATTTCATGTCTTGTTACTTTAATCATAATCTTTACCTCATTCGTTCCGTCGGGATTTACACTACTCCCCATGCCGTGCCATTATAAAAGTGGAGTTTATTTGGATTTGTGCCATCAGTAACATAAACCACAAGTCCTGCTGCAGGGCTTGATATTGCATCTCGCTGTACTTCCGTCATGCGAGGAGGCAAGAAGCCTTTTGACGTAGATACCATTTCAAGCTGCGCTGATGCGGCTGGAGTAAGGGTCCCAATACCAACATTGCTGCCAACTCCCCATACACCAGTAGTCCCAAATTTCATTTCGTCATCAACTTGTACGGGCGACCGAAAATAGATTCTCCAGTCGCCTTCATAGGGAAACCAATTAAACTGGGTCGCACCTACATCAGCTTGTGTTTTAAGTCCGCCTGCTATTGTTGCTTTTGCTTGAGAATCTGGTGCAGCCGTGCCGATGCCTACACTGCTACCAAAAACATGAGCAACATTTTCTTCACATAGTATGAATAGCGCATTTGTACCAGGACCGTTCCAATCTCGTGTATATAATTTTGTGTAGTCTGCTTCCGATGCAGGGATAGCGGAAGTAAATAAATCTAATGACCCGTCAAAGTACATGGGAACTCCAGCCCCCCCTATCCGTATCTTGTCTATGTTATTATAATACCCAATATCCCCTTTAAACGCCCCAGCCTCATCCTCTAATCTTATAGAAGAGAGACCATCCACATGTGTATTTCTTAGCGTTATCAATTGATTATTGGCAGAACTTCTATGTACTACAAGCATATCACCTGAATTTGTTGTTGGGGATGTGGTTCCAATCCAAACTTTACCTTCAATCAACATTCCATTGGCAGGCGCTGCTATACCTGTATATCCTGAGCCTATAGAGGCATTCCCTGCTACTGTAAGCAGTGATGCTGGTGAAACCGTACCAAGACCTAATCTATTATTTACCTCGTCATAAGCTGAAGTACCAAAGAGTATCTTGCCCCTTGTGGCATGTGATGTGGACTGAAGCGTAAGATTTTCGCTGGCTGCCATACCGCCAATAAGGGTCTGTCCACCAGCCCTGCCTGCAAGTAAGGTGTAGATGGAATGGTCATCATTCGCTAAGCCTGACAAATCGCTATGGGCAAGTTGAGCGTTCTTCCAGTCCATGCCGTCATATCTTAACACATGTCCTGCAATAGGCGCTGCTATCACAACATCATCAAGCTCATCTAAAATTGAAGGAATGAATGATGCCACCATTTTATTTTCCTCTCAAATAATAATTAATAACCCTACGGCTCTTTTTTAATTTCTTTGCAGCTTCAGCCTGCGTACCATATCTCACAAGTGCCTCGTCAATAAGCCAACTCCTCTGACAGTCTAATACCTCTTTTATGCCCACATCATCTTTTAGAGCTTGGATTGCCGTCTCTTTGCATAATTCCACGATTCGTTCCGTTATCATCGCACACACACTTACTCTTTTCCATTACAGCCCATGTTTTGTAAGAGACAATACCGCACCATACTACACTAATTATCAAAACAAGAAGCAAAGCGCCGACCAGACAGTCTCCGATACGCATACTCACAACCTGCTTTCTGACCTCTCTAAGTCCTTCACAGCCCCCGCCCCGTACTATTTCGGTACGGGACAAGCCAAGCTTTTTATCTTTACAATCATCGCAAGTCATCTTTGTTTTAGGAACGGCTTTAAATTCATTAGTTAAAATTAAATGCTCTGGTAATTCACTCCACTTGCCGAACTTCCGAATCCTTCCGCATTTTTCGCATAAGAATAACATTTCATCATTTTACCATCAAGAAGAAAATGTTTGTTACTATTATTCCTGTTGCCGTACCAATGATAGTAACCCATAGCACCCTATTATATTTATTCCTCTCCTCAATTTGCTTTTTTATTTCCTTAAGCCCATCCTTTGTTTCTTTAGTACACAACTCAATGGCATGTTCAATACGGGTAATCGTCTTTTCGGAGAAAGCTATATAGTTTGCCAGCCTTTCCGCCACGACCTCAAGATTACCTTGTATTTCTTTCCCTTGTGGGCAATCCCCAATTTCGGGCATCTATCTTCTTCCCCTCAAAACAATTCCTGCAAATATACTGAACCAGATAAGGAATATAATCTCCATTAACAAGATGGTTATAGGCAATAGTTGTTACTGGTTTTTCACTGAAGCATAACGATTTACACTTAGAACATTCAAATGTTACCATTTATAGCTTTCTATCCCTAAGCCAATAACGAGTGATTAACAAAAGAAGTCCAAAGCTTAAGCTCACAATATTATACAACCCTGTAACTATACTACGAATACGCACCCTTATCATCTTGCGGTCAATCCTCTCAAACAACTCTATACTCTTATCGCCTTCCATATTTTCTTTCGTAACCTATTGGCTGCTGCTTCTTTAGTAACACCAGATGCCGTAAGCCCTGTATCCCTACTCTCTACTGACCACAGAAAATTCCCATTTAATCGTATTCCGCTTGATAAACGGGTAAAAATAAATTCATCCCGTACCATTTCGTCTTGGGACACAGAAACGGAATGACTCCTCGAATCTTCTTTTTTCAGATTCATAATCGTTTACAAGAACCAATAACTCATGGTACATTGAGTGTGCCTGCCACAAGGACTCAAGCATATCGCCCCCGTTCTTATGTGCCAACTTGCAATTAACCAGCCTTTTTATCAACAAATAAAAAGCATCCTCAATTGATTTCTTTTTTTGTGAATACATTAGGTTATAGGTTACTCGTTACTCGTTACTTGCTTATAGCTTTCTATCCCTAAGCCAATCACGCCACTCAACACAACGGTTGGTAAAACCAACATAACTTCTACCTTTGCCCATATTCAGTTCCTGGACTCTATTCGCCTTTACTTTTATCTTTGCCGATGCCATCGCCCTCCTGCTGCTTACTTCCGCTTTTGCACAGTTATTGCAAACCAGCACTGGTCTTCCCACCCTGCCTTCAGTAAGTATCTCCTCCCCACAATTCTTACAAACCGCCTTCTTCTTGTTCCTGTGTTGCCTTTGACATTTTTTCAAATACCTCGCTCGCCTGGCGCATTCCAAAGTATGATACTTAATGCGCTTATCTAAACTAACTATGATTTCTTCACCCCCGTCATACGCACATCGTCTTGACACAGTCATTGTTTTTTATCGCTAATTTATCATGAGGGACATACACTAATCAACGGTTTCTATTAATCTTCTGATTCTCATTTCAAGTGTTGTAGCACGCAGCCCAACAGCAATAATAGCGTCTGCTACCTTGTCTTCAGTCGCCTCTCCATTCTCTACAGCAATCAGGACTTCCCTGTAAACTCCGAGTCCCTCCTGTAACAAAGCCATTCCCTCACGTATAACCTCGCATAATTCCTGTTTTTTTGGGCTGGATTCAGGGTCATTACAAGTCTCACCAACAACACGATTTGCCTCTATTAACACATTCTCTGCCCTGTCAACTATCGACTTTTGTTTTCTAATTGTCATTACAGAGCATCCACCAAGCGATAGCAGCAAAGCTCCTACCAATGATACTAATGCAATAAAACCCAAAAATTTAAAAAGAGCCTTTTCATCATTCTGGAATCGCATCTTTCCCTCCAATACTGAATACCGAAACAAATATTAACAGCTTCTTATTTGGTCTTGACTTTTTCAAGCTCTATCTCCTTCTCTTTGGTTATCTGTTTTGCCTTGACAACTGTTCTGGAAACGATATACCCGACAATAATAGCAACAGTCCCAACAATTGTTTTTACATCAAACCCCCACCCGTAAAAATCATTAAGGTACATAAGTACAGCACCAAAAAGACCAAGCCATAACTCACTGCTTCTTATACCTGGTTTCATAATTTATTCACCTCCTTTCCATGTTTCCGAATACTTGAAGATAAAATAAATTACTCCTAATATTATAAATACAAGAGTCAGTCCTAAAAAGGCTTTTCCTATCTCGATTAATCCTTCCCACATGGTGTCGACACACTCATTATATTGGTATTGTTATCAATAGTAATTAAACCTGTCTGTATTGGAGGGACAGATTCCCTATCTTCCGCATATTTCCCACTACTTACAGTTCTGATTGTAGTAATACCACCTATGGTTCTGATTTTTATATAACCATTAAACCCATAATGTGTATAATAATATTCATCCACGTAAGGTAATGCCACCTTTACTCCTTTTGTAGTTATAATTTCTCTTGCTTGAACTTCTCAATTTCTTTCTTGGTAGGTGGCTTGGGCCTATTCCCACAATCCCCTCTGAAAGCCCATTTTTTATCTATTACAAGATTGGACAATCTATTATCCAAAATGTCTCCGTTTTTGTGCCTAACTACTTCATCTGGTTTCAGGAATCTACATTGGTCTTTCTCTATTAACCATCTGTGATAGGGTACAAAGCCACTCTTGTCTGCCTGTGGATGACAAGGGCAGTTAATCCAGATTATATTACCACTTCTTTTGAATAGTCTCTTCATTGAAAAAAATAATATAATCAATGGGGTTACTAATCTTACATTTTTATTTACCCTTTTTATTTTTCTTAGCTTTCTTCTTTTTTGGCATATAATTCACTCCTTATTAAATATTTAATGGCGAAATCTGGAATACACAAGTGAACATTTTTGTATGGATATATTAGAACACCCACCTGTTAAATGTCAAGGAAAATCAAAGTCTTCTGATTCTTGGTGGGCTGTATTGAGAACACCCAACCAATTTCAAGACACAAATAGCAACTGCCACAGCCATATCAGATTTCTTGTTGTATTCATGGTCAAACCGAATAGTGCCATTAGTCCACTTAACATAAAGGTCAGCCAACTCTTGTTGCAATGTAAATTCATTCCCTTTTTGGTCATAGTGCAACCCCGCCCTCGGATAAAACTCTATTTCCTTGGTTTTAATCACCCTGCAAAGAAGTTCAGTCAATTCTGCATTTACCTTCCTAAATGAGACCTCATTAACTACATCACTCCCATAAAGAGTAACAAATTTTTGTAGTGTTTGCGCCATTTGCCAAGGGTCAATTACAAAAACACATCCATAACGTACCCTTAATTCCTTCAAATAGTTTTCTAACTTTACGATGTCAACAGGGTTCTCCTTTGTTCCTGAAAATACATCCAATCTATCAAGTATTAATTTACTGCCTTTTGTGTGCATGACTGCAACAGCCGTATTATCATGGACAAGCCCCAAATCAACGCCACACACATAGAAATCGGAATCTCCCCCTATCTCTGTGGGAGCTAAATCGGGGTTTGTTACTGCCATAACCTGCTCTTCGGTTACAAATTGCTGCATCTTCGTTGAACTGTCAGAACTCGCCCACATATTTAGGTGCATACGCTTAAATTGATTATCATGTAAACGCTCCTTTTGGTGCATTAACTTTTCCAAGGTAACCCAAGATGCAGGGTTGGCATCTTTCCAAAATTGTGGGTCGTCTATGGTACACTCATAGGATTTGAAATATGTCTTTGCACTGTTTGCTTTTTTACACCTATCATAAAGTTGATAATAAACAGAGTTTTTATTATATCCTGCATAGGATGTGGTTAACGCCAGAAATTCATTCTTGGCAAAGTTCCTTGTTAATGCTGTATAAGCAGAATCATCAGCGTAACCCCAAGCCTCATCATGGCTTACAAAAGCAAGGTTCATAACGCCATGATTGGATGCCTCTGCATAAGGGACGGGATATGCCTTGATTTCAGAATTCTTGCGCTGAACATAAGACTTAAATCTGTCCGTTTTATCTTTCAGGTTAGGGCTGTGGTAACAGATTCGTTTAAAATTACCAAATGCAAGAATATCCGCTTGGTCTTTTGAGTTGGATGAGAATATATAATCAGACTCTTCTTCCCTATCCATAAAAAACAGGTAAGTCGCTATATAGGATGCAAGGCTACTTTTGCCATTCTTCTTTCCTATAGCAAGCACAGCTTCATCATAATATCTGTAACCATTCTTGTCTCTGGTTAATATGATTGCGTCAATAAATTTCTTTTGAAAAGGCTCAAGCTTCAATAGAATCCTGTTGCCAACCTTGTAGTAATTGTCTATATTCTCTGGTAATATAACGTTAGTACCAATTACAACTTGTTCTTCAAGGAATTGACAAGGATTATCCTTATATAAAAGAAGTGAATCTCTATCATTGAGACTTCTGAGTGGCGTAAAAGAAGAGAATTTTTTAGCGTTCATAATTATAAAGAAGCTAATAAATCATTATAGTTAGAACCATTAACTGTTTCCTCTGATGTTGCATTTTTAGAGGGAACACTGAATGATGCGCCACGAAGCTTTCCAAGCGAATCCCTGAGTCTGTCAATCGTTTTGAGCAAATTTGTTGTGAGATTTGACGACTTCCAATCACCGTCCCCCGTTCGGTCGGTTATTCTTTTGCGGGATTTAAAAAGTTCCTGAGTGATTACCTTATATATATAGTATTCAGATTTCAAGAAATCCAGTTCCATTTGTTCAACCAAGGAACCATTTATATTCAGTTCCTCCTTGAGATTCTCAACGAATGTGTTTACCTCGTCTTGTATGTTTAATTTAAATTCCAAATCCTTGATTTCAGGTTCGTTGGATGTGTCAGGAGGGAATCCCACTTCCTCTTTGCTGCCTATAAAGAATTTACGCTTACTGTATTTCTTCCTTTTGAAAACATATTCGTAGTTATGGAGCTGTCCCTCCTTGCACTTGCAGGTTTCGTTACTACATACGTAAACCCTTTGAAGAAGATACACCCAATCACCCGCCTCAAATTTCTCCAAAATGCGGGTTTTTTGTTGTTTTCTTGGAGTAGATTTCATAAAACTACTTATAAACCAAGGATTTGCAAATGTCAAGGATTTTCTGTTTTTTAAAATATTGTAAAAATTAGGTTGAATTTTCCCTAAAAATGTGGTATACTATAATAGTAAACTTCTCCTTAAACGAGGGGAGGGTGGTTGCGAAAAATCGTCTTGGGCGATATTAATTTTTCATTTACTTCCTGCCCCAAAATTAAAAACATACAAAAGACATTAATATTGACATGAATGATGCAGTCCTCCCCAAAATCTGTGCATTATGCAGGGAAGAATCTGACGCTAAATTGCTTATCTTACCTGCTCCGATACCCAACTTGGCTGGCGATATATATTATGGTGTTTGTGAGACCTGCTATAGCAAGGAGGCTGTGAAATATGCCATTGTCAAAAACCTCACTCCAGAAATAAACATCCAACCAACAGTTTATGGGTTTTCCACTAAACAAGTGATGCCATGAAACAATATTATGTGAGTGGCATGGAAGTATGCTGTGAACGCTTAAAGGAATATCCCGATTTATTAGTGCACTACAAAAACCTTCCATTAGGACAGATGAACGAGTTTAAAAAATTTTATAAGGATATGACAGGTAAAGACACGCCTTTTTAATCATTACTCTGATTTGGGGTCCATGAAATATGAAACATACAATAAAAAGTTCAATGGGGAAGATAAAGGAAAGGTGGGTTTACCTATTAGGTAAGGATAATGAAGAGGATAAAAAACTTATGAACGGCAAAACAGATAAGAATAAAGATATAACTATAACAGCGCTTCAGGATTGGTATAAACAATCACGTCATTGGGCTCAAATATACCAAGAGAAAGGAAATATGAATAATAAGACTGTTTCTGAAATACGAGATATGAAAACCGATTTGGAGGTTAGATTACTCAAAACTATTGCTCAAGAAGTCAAAGATTTCCAAGACCAAAGTGATGTATTGATTAACTCAATTTATGTGAGTATTGAAGACATTTATAAAATAGGAGATTCCAAATCAAGGAAAGTAGCGGATGTGAGAATAGATTTAGATTTATAAGGGGATTGCAAGAAAAACCCAGCCTAACTATAAATTCTATTATCAACCCCCCAAGATAATAAAATATAGAATCCCCCATAAACACCTACTCCACTTCAAGATATAACAATACCTCATTATCCTGCACCAATTTAATCCAAAGCCTCTATTAGAACTCCCCCAAAAATATAAATATCCCTCAACGAAGATTCCTCTCGGAAAAGAACAGCGCCAAAAACCTCCATTAAAAATTTAACCTCCCTAATCTGAATCTTCATATAAATTTTAAATCTCCCAAATATAAAAAAGGACTTACACCAACTCTAACACAAATTTTCTGAGTGGTTTATCCCCAACAAGAACAAATGAGTTTCCCAACGTGAATTTTATGAATTTTCCAACACAAATTTCTGACTCAAATTTTCCAGTATAAATTTCTGACTCTAATTCATAGTCCTAATTTCTGACTCTAATTTCTGACTCTAATTTCTGACTCTAATTTCTGACTCTA